>NZ_CP060388.1:2422500-2612500 GCF_014280435.1 Sphingobium sp. KCTC 72723
TATAATAGCGACTGCGCGTGGCCGACCGCATCGAAGCCAGAGCAAAGCCACGCGCATGATTGGCATAGATGAGTTCATGGTTACAGGGCGGCACATCGGCCAATATGCCCAGCCAGCCGAAGGGATAGACCTTCTCGTAAGCGGTCGCAACCGATGCCGGGATCGCCTGACGCGAAGGGCCATGGAAGCCATCGCAGCCGCAAATGAACTGCGCGTCGATCCGGTGAGCCGCGCCGTCCTTGGCATAAGTCACATAAGGCGCGTCGCCATCGACATCATGCAATGCCACATCGCCCGCTTCATAGATGATCTCCAGCCCACGTTCGGGCGCAGCGTCCATCAGGTCGCGGGTCACTTCGGTCTGGCCATAGACCATCACCTGCCTGCCGGTCAGCGCGGCAATGTCGATACGGATCAACCGCTCGCCATCGGCCAGATGAAAGCCGTCATGCGGAAGCCCTTCGGCGTGCATCCGCGCGCCCAGCCCCAGCCGGTCCATCAGGTCGGTCGCGGTCCGTTCCAGCACGCCCGCCCGGATGCGTCCCAGCACATAGTCAGGTGCCGCCCGCTCGACGATCACGGCCTCTATACCCTCCGCCCGCAACAAATGCCCCAGCATCAGCCCGGCCGGCCCAGCCCCGATAATAGCAACCTGCGTTTTCATGACACGCCTCTCCCATAATGTCTCGATTGTGGCGATCATGCCCGCGGATGATGGCAGGAGACATGGCTGGAGCAACGAATTATTTGGATGATCCACCAGCCAGGGGCGCAGGATTTACCCAAAAGCTGCCCGATCCTTGCCCCATGTCATGGATGATCCGGCGGTTATGCCGGATAGAGCGCGGGGCGCTACAACTCAGGCATCACTCTCGTCGCCGCGCTCGGCAATCACTCTCAATGCTTCGCGCAGACGCGCCTGATCGAATCCGTCGAGCAGTGCTTCGAACCGTGCCTCATGCGCGCTCATCAGCGCATCGACCTGCGCCCGCATCGCATCCCCCGCGTCGGTCAGCGACAGCGCCAGCGAACGGCCATCGACCGGCGACTTCGTCAGAAACCCCTTGGCGACCAGCCCGGCGATCAGCGGCACCATATTGGCCCGCTTTATCCCCAGCATCCGCCCGACATCGCTCTGTATGCAATCGGGATTGGCACCGACCAGGATCAGGATCGTCGCCTCCACTGGCCGCAGCGCAACCTGCGCCAGTTCCGCGCCCAGATCGCCCATCATCGCGGACGACGCGCGCCGCAACAAATAGCCAAGGCGCGGGGAAATCGGATCGTTCAGGCCAGAGGCTGCTGCAATGTCTGTCATGCAACTGCGATATCGCTCTTGCGCATAACAATCAACATTGATATGTTTCATAACAATAACAGTGGAGTCGGGATATGCCTGCAAATGAAGTGCTTCTGATCGTGGGCGGCGAGCAACGCCGCGCCGCCACCACATTCGAACGTATCGACCCGGTGACCGGCGACATCGCCACCATTGCCGCCGCAGCCAGTGTCGATGACGCCATTGCCGCCGTCGATGCGGCAAAGGCCGCTTTCCCCGCATGGTCGGCGCTTGGCCCGACCGCGCGCCGCAGCGCCCTTATGAAAGCCGCCGATGCGCTCGACGCAAAAGCCGCCGATTTCGTCGACGCCATGATGGGCGAAATCGGCGCGACCGAAGGCTGGGCGCGCTTCAACCTGATGCTGTCCAGCGCCATGGTGCGCGAAGCCGCAGCCCTCACCACCCAGATTGGCGGGGAAGTCATTCCCTCCGACAAGCCCGGCTGCATCGCCATGGCCGTGCGGGAAGCTGCTGGCGTCGTCCTGTCCATGGCCCCGTGGAACGCGCCGATCATCCTGGCCACCCGCGCCATCGCCGTGCCGCTCGCCTGCGGCAACACTGTCGTTCTCAAGGCGTCGGAGCAATGCCCGCGCACCCATGGCCTGATCGTTCAGGCATTTGTGGAGGCCGGGCTTGGCGGCGGCATCGTCAACCTCATCACCAATGCGCCGCAGGATGCTGCCGATGTGGTCGGCGCGATGATCGACCATCCCGCCGTCCGCCGCGTCAATTTCACCGGCTCCACAGCCGTTGGCCGCATCATCGCCACACGCTGCGCGCAAAACCTCAAGCCCGTCCTGCTTGAACTGGGTGGCAAGGCACCGCTGCTCATTCTTGAGGACGCCGATCTGGATGAAGCCGTAAAAGCCGCTGCGTTCGGCGCGTTCATGAACCAGGGTCAGATTTGCATGTCGACCGAACGGATCATCGTGGTGGATGCCGTCGCCGACGCCTTTGCCGCGAAATTCCAGGCCAAGGTCGCAACCATGGCCGTGGGTGATCCGCGCGAAGGCAAGACCCCGCTGGGCGCAGTGGTGGACACCAAGACCGTCGCCCATGTCCAGTCGCTGATTGCCGATGCGCTGGCCGCAGGCGCGACACAGCTCAACGGCGGCGACGTGTTAAACGAAGGCGGCGGCGTGCTGATGCCCGCCCATGTCATCGACGGCGTCACCCCGGACATGAAGCTGTTTCGCGACGAAAGTTTCGGCCCTGTCGTCGGCATCGTCCGCGCCCGCGACGAAGCGCACGCCATCATCCTTGCCAACGACACTGAATATGGCCTCTCCGCCTCGGTCTTTACCCGCGACACGGCACGCGGCCTGAACGTCGCGCGTCAGATCCAGTCGGGCATCTGCCACATCAACGGCCCGACCGTGCATGACGAAGCGCAGATGCCCTTCGGCGGCACCAAGGCGTCGGGCTATGGCAAATTCGGTGGCAAGGCTGGCATCGACAGCTTCACCGAACTGCGCTGGATCACCATGGAAACGCAGCCGGGCCATTTCCCGATCTGAACCGCATCCGCACGATCCAGTTGCTTATTCTTCCATGCCCTTGAGGAGCATCATCATGACCACCGAAATAGATCCCATCGAACTCGCGACCGTTGCCTACACTGTCGAAAACGGCATCGCCTGGGTCAGCTTCAATCGCCCGGACAAGCGCAACTGCATGTCCCCCCGCCTCAATCGCCAGATGATGCGCGTGCTGGACGAACTGGAATTTCGCAGCGACGTCGGCGTCCTTGTCCTGTCGGGCGAAGGCACGGCATGGTCGGCAGGCATGGACCTGAAGGAATATTTCCGCGAAACCGAAGCCGACGGCCTGCGCGGCACGCGCGGCGCGCAGCGCGAAAGCTATGGCTGGTGGCGGCGTTTGCGTTGGTATCAGAAACCGACCATCGCCATGGTCAATGGCTGGTGCTTTGGCGGCGGCTATGGCCCGCTGTTCGCTTGCGACCTCGCCTTTGCCGCTGACGAAGCGCAGTTTGGCCTGTCGGAAATCAACTGGGGCATCCTGCCGGGCGGCGGCGCGGCCAAGGTCGCGGTCGAACTCACTGGCTTCCGCAACGCCATGTATCACGCGATGATGGGCGAAAATGTCGATGGCCAGACGGCGGCGCAATGGGGCTTCGTCAATGAATCGCTCCCCCTCGCCGACCTCAAGGCGCGCGTCACCGACGTCGCCAACGTCCTGCTGAAAAAGAACCCCGTGGCGCTGAAAGCCACCAAGGACTCGATCCGTCGCGTCCGCGAAATGACCTATGACAATGCCGAGGATTATCTGATCCGCGCGCAGGAAGCGGCCAACAGCTACGACAATGAAGGCCGCAAGGAAGGCATCAAGCAGTTCATCGACGATAAGAGCTACAAGCCCGGTCTTGGCGCATACGACAAGTCCAAACATAGCGCCTGACCCTTTTCCTCCTCCCCCTGACCGGGCCGCCACATAAGGCGGCCCGGCTTTCTTCCTGCCTTCACAGTCTTTGGAGAGACAGACCCATGACGGTCGAGACCCTGAACCAGCCCGCCGCAACCGCCTCCGGCACCCACAGCCGCGCATCGCTCGACCGGCTGCTGCGGCCCCGCTCGGTCGTCATCGTCGGCGCGTCCGACAAGCCCGGCGCGCTGGGCGCATCGGTCCTGTCCAACCTCACCCGCAACGGTTTTGCCGGCGACATCCATCTCATCAATCCCAAGCGTGCGGAAATCGGCGGACGCCCCTGCCTGCCCTCGGTCGATGCGCTGCCTGACGGCGTGGACGCGGCCGTCCTTGCCATTCCCCGCGTCGCCGTGCTGGACACGATCAAGGCGCTGGCCGCACGCGGGGTCGGCGCGGCCGTCATCTTTTCCGCCGGTTTTGCCGAAGGGGGCGAGGAAGGCTTGGCGGAACAGCGTGAAATCGGGCGCGTCGCGGCCCAATCAGGCATGGTGATCGAAGGTCCAAATTGCCTTGGCATGACCAATTTCATCGACTGCGTGCCGCTGACCTTTGTGGAAACCAACGCCACGCCGCTCGGCGATCGTCCCGGCATCGGTATCGTGTCGCAAAGCGGGGCAATGGCCTGCGTCCTTGGCACAACGCTCGCCGCGCGCGACCTGGGCCTCTCCTTCTCCGTCTCCACCGGCAACGAAGCGGCCAGCGGCGTCGAGGATTATGTCGACTATCTGCTGGACGATCCCTCGACGCAGGTGATCGCCATGATCGTCGAACAATTCCGCAAGCCCGCCCGCTTCCTCGCCGCCGCCCGCCACGCGCGCGATCTGGGCAAGACGATCGTCCTGCTTCACCCCGGCAAATCCAGCGCCGCGCGCGAATCCGCCGCCACTCATACCGGCGCAATGGCGGGCGACTATCAACTCATGCGGGTCAAAGTGGAGCGCGCCGGCGTGATCTTCGCCGAAACGCTGGAGGAACTGGGCGACATTGCGGAAATCGCCCTGCGCTGCCCCACCATCCCGGCAGGCGGCGTCGCCGTGCTGGGCGAATCCGGCGCGTTCAAGGCGCTGACGCTGGACCTGTGCGAAGGCCTCGCCCTCGACCTGCCCCAAGTGGACGACAGCAATGCCCCCGCCCTGCGTGCCGCGCTGCCCGATTTCGTCGGCGTCTCCAACCCGCTGGACATCACCGCGCAGGGGCTGGTCGATCCCGACCTCTATTATCGCACCCTCGCCGCCCTGTTCGGCGACGATCGCTTCGGCAGCGTGGTCGCGGGCATCATTCAGACTGATCCGGTAACCGTCGGCATCAAACTGCCCCCCATCCTGCGCGCGGTCGGCGACCTCAAACCGACCAAGCCGGTCATTTTCGCCGGATTGGACGACGGCGCGGATATTTCGCCTGATTATATCGCGCAACTGCGCGCCTTCGGCATTCCCTATTTCCCATCGACCGAGCGCGCCTTCCGCGCCCTCAAGCGACTCAACGACCATGCCCGCCGCGACTTTGCGACCGGCGACACCAGCCCGCTACCTGCCCCCGGCCTGCCGGAAACGGGCGGCGTCATCCCCGAATATCGCGCAAAGGCCATCCTCGCCCCGCTCGGCATCCCCTTCCCCACCGGCGCTTTCTGCACCAGCGTCGACGAAGCGCTGACCGCCGCCGCCGCCATTGGCTATCCCGTCGCGCTCAAGGCCCAGTCGGCCGATCTCAGCCACAAAAGCGACGCAGGCGGCGTGGTCCTCAACCTGACCGATGCCGACGCCCTGCGCGCCGGATGGGACCGGCTCTACAATAATGTCGCTGCCTATAATGCGGGCCTGTCGCTCGACGGCGCCCTGCTCGAAGGAATGGGCGCGCGCGGCGTCGAACTCATCATCGGCGCGAAAAGCGATCCCGACTGGGGTCCGGTCATCCTCGCCGGTTTCGGCGGCGTAACGGCGGAAATCCATCAGGACGTTCGCCTGCTTAACCCCGACCTGACGCTCGAAGCAATCATCGCCGAACTCTACAAGCTCAAGGGCGCACCGCTGCTGCATGGCTTCCGCGGATCGCCCGCGCTGGACGTGGAAGCCGCCGCGCAGATGATCGCGACCCTCGGTCGCATCCTGATCGCCGAACCGGCAATACGGGAGATCGACCTGAACCCCGTCATCCTTTATCCCAAGGGCCAGGGCGCAATCGCACTTGATGCCCTCATGCTGACGGCGGCGAAAGACGACTGACGCAACACAGAAACAGGAGAGGGAATGACTGACGCCCTGCATCGCCGCACCTTGCTCAAGGCCATGCCCGCTCTTGCCCTCACGGGCGCAGCGACGCCTCTGGCCGCCACGCCACCGGCAGCGCTGGCTACGCCCGCGCTTACCCTCGCCATGCGCCTGCGCGTGCTGATCGGCGCGCCGCAGGAACTGGGCATGGTGGATGGCGTGCGCAAGCGCATCATCCCCATCACCGGCGGCACGGTGGAAGGCCCGCGCCTGACCGGCCGGATATTGCCCGGCGGCGCGGACTGGCAATCCATCCGGGCCGACGGCACTGCCGACATCCTCGCCCGCTATTCCATAGCGGCAAGCGACGGCACGATCCTCTCCATCACCAACCCCGGCTATCGCCATGGCCCCGCCCCGGTGCTGGCCCGCATTGCGAAGGGCGAAGCCGTCGATCCCGCCCTCTATTATTTCCGCACCACCCCCCGGTTCGACGTCGCCAGCGACGGTCCCCACGCTTGGCTGGGCCGCACCGTCTTTCTATGCACCGCCGCGCGCTATGGCGACCATGTCGCGCTCGACATTTTCGCCGTCGGCTGACACCAAAGACAATAATCAGAACAAGGACAGGATCGCCGATGACCGACATCAGACGTCAGCTGGATGAAGCGCCGATGGGACGGCTTCAGGTCGCGGCGATTATCCTGTGCATCCTGCTGAACGCGCTCGACGGGTTCGACGTGCTGGCCATCAGCTTCGCTTCCCCCGGCATCGCGTCAGAATGGGGGATTGATCGCGCCGCACTTGGCCTCGTCCTGTCGATGGAACTGATCGGCATGGCGGTCGGCTCGGTCCTGCTCGGCAATCTGGCCGACCGCATCGGTCGCCGCCCGACCATCCTGCTATGCCTTGTCGTCATGGCCGGCGGCATGGCCGCCGCGACGCAGGCCTTCAATGTCGTCTCGCTGTCCGCCATCCGCCTGGTCACGGGCCTTGGCATTGGCGGGATGCTCGCCTGCACCAATGCGATGGTCGCCGAATTGTCCAGCGCCCGCGCACGCAGTCTGGCCGTCGCCATCATGGCGGCGGGCTATCCGGTCGGCGCGATATTGGGCGGATCGGTCGCCTCGCAATTGCTGGTGTCGGGCGGCTGGCGCGACATCTTCCTGTTCGGCGGCATCGTCACGGCCCTGTTCCTGCCGTTAAGCTGGTTTCTGCTGCCCGAATCCATTGGCTTCCTGCTGCAAAAGCGGCCCGCCGACGCGCTGGCGCGGATCAACCGCCAGCTTGCGCGCATGGGCCACGCCCCTGCCGACGCCCTGCCCCCGGTCGATGCGGCCGCGCCAAAGCCCTCCTTCGCTGCCCTGTTCGGTCCTGGCCTTGCCCGCACGACAATTCTGCTGACGCTGGCCTATTTCTGCCACATCATGACCTTCTACTTCATCCTGAAATGGGTGCCGAAAATCGTCGTGGACATGGGCTTTGCCCCGTCGGCGGCGGGCGGCGTGCTGGTCTGGGCCAATGTAGGTGGCCTGCTCGGCGCGCTGTTGCTCAGCCTTTTGAGCTGGCGCATGTCGGTGCGCGCGCTCATCATCGTCGCCATGCTCTGCTCGTCGGTGATGGTGACCCTGTTCGGGCAGGGGCAAACCACGCTGGCGGGATTGAGCCTGATTGCCGCCGCCGCCGGTTTCTGCACCAATGCCGGGGTCGTGGGCCTCTATGCGCTGATCGCCCAATCCTTCCCGACCGCCGTGCGCGCCGGGGGGACAGGCATCGTCATCGGCATCGGGCGCGGCGGCGCGGCGCTTGGCCCGATCCTCGCGGGCTTCCTGTTCACCCTCGACTTTGGCCTGCCGACCGTCGCCATCGTCATGGCGTCGGGTTCGCTAATTGGTGCGGCGCTGTTGATGCTGCTGCGCGCGCGCCCCGCCTGACCGCTTGCGGCCGGGGACGGGCAGTGGCATATATGGATGATCCACCATGTCCATCCCGCCCGTTCCTAGCTTCTATCTCTATGGCGAACCACAGCGCAGCGTGGCCGAAGGCTTCGTCCATGTCGAAAGCCTGGACGACCGCTCTCGCCCCAGCGAATGGACGATCCGCCCGCATGTCCACCGCGACCTCAACCATATCATCCTGATCGCACAGGGCGGCGGCGCGATGCAGGCGGAGGGGGCGCAAGTCGCCTTCGACGCGCCCTGCCTGCTGCTGATCCCGGCGGGCATCGTCCACGGCTTTACCTGGCATCGCGAATCGTCGGGCCATGTCGCGACCATCGCCGACAGCTATCTGCGCCACCTCATCGCCCGCGACGCAGATCTCGCTCCCCTGTTCGCTCACCCCCATGCCGTGATGTTGCCGCATGATGAAGGCGACATCGCGCACGCCGCCATCACCCGCATGAGTCAGGAACTGGGCTGGGCCGGGCCGGGCCAGCGCGCGGCGGTCGAATCCACCCTCCTCGCGCTGATGGTGCAGGCGCTTCGCCACGCCACTGTGTCGCAACAGGCGCAACCCGGCACGCAGCGTCAGGCCGCGCTGGTCGCCCGCCTGCGCGAACGGATCGACCAGCGCTTTCGCCAGCGCGAAGCCGTGACCGACCATGCCCGTGCGCTGGGCGTCAGCCTCACCGCGCTGCGCCACGCCTGCGCCCGCGTCGCCAACAGCTCCCCTGCGCAAATGCTGGACGACCGTGCCCTGCTGGAGGCGCGCCGCCTGCTGCTATATTCGCAACTGTCGGTCACGGACATCGCCTATGCCATCGGCTTTGACGATCCGGCCTATTTCTCGCGCTTCTTCGCTCGCCATATCGGCCAGCCGCCCCGCGCCTATCGGGCAAGCCAGGGGAAGGTTGACGCGGGCGACGCCGCCTATATGGGTCGGGCATGACAGCGGAAAAGCTCATCGACCTGCTCGTGGCCCGGCTGCTGCGCGAACATGGCAAAAGCAAGCATCACTGGCGCAAGGTGATCGGCACCATTCGCCTCTACAGCATCGCCACTCATCCCCATTGCAACTGGAACGCGGCCCCCACCGGAAATTTCGCGGACGTGGCGCTGATCGAAAATATCCTCGACGACCTGCGCATGGCGCATCCCCTGCTGACCCGCTGACGCAAAAGAGGGCGCAGCGGGTTTCCCCCGCCACGCCCTCTGTGCGACCCCGAAGGGATAGCAATCAGCCCGCCAGTTGCGTTTCCAGCTCGCCCAGCACGCGATAGCAATCGAACACCTTGGTGACGCTCGAATTGGGATCGCGGCCTTCGCGGATCGCGCTGATGAACTCGCGGTCCTGCAACTCGATGCCATTCATCGACACGTCCACCTTGGACACGTCGATCGGCTCGTCCTTGCCGGTGAACAGATCGTCATAACGCGCCAGATAGGTGCCGGTGTCGCCGATATAGCGGAAATAGGTGCCCAGCGGCCCGTCATTGTTGAACGACAGCGACAGGGTACAGATCGCCCCGCTCTCGCTTTTCAGCTGGATCGACATATCCATCGCGATGCCCAGTTCGGGATGAATCGGTCCCTGCATGGCATGGGCCGACACGATCTTGCCCGCCTGATAAGCGAACAGATCGACCGTATGCGCGGCATGATGCCACAGCAGATGGTCGGTCCACGACCGCGCTTCACCCTTCGCATTGATATTCTTGCGGCGGAAGAAATAGGTCTGCACGTCCATCTGTTGCAGGTTCAGTTCGCCTGCCGTGACCAGATTGTGGACATATTGATGGCTGGGGTTGAACCGCCGCGTATGCCCGACCATGCAGGTGAGGCCCGTCTCCTGCTGCTTGGCCAGCACCGCCTGCGCATCCGCCCAGCTGTCGGCCAGCGGAATTTCCACCTCGACATGCTTACCCGCATCCATGCACGCGATGGCCTGCGCCGCGTGCATCTGCGTCGGCGTGCAAAGGATCACCGCATCGACATCGTCGCGCGCCAGCGTCTCATTCAGGTCCGTCGTCACATGGCCGATGCCATATTTCGCCGCGACCGCCTTGGTCGCTTCCAGTTCGCGGCCGATGATCGACGTGACGCTAACGCCGTCGATATTCTTGAGGCCATCAAGATGCTTTTCGCCAAAGGCACCGGCACCGGCAAGAGCAATACGCATGGGTTTCTCCATCTATCTTATGCCCCTCCCGTTCAGGGAAGGGGTCGGGTGGGTTGGCGAGCCACGCAAGCCCGCGCCAATTGCCTAGGCTACAGGTTCCAGCACCAGATGCCCGACCGCCGTGTTGCTGGCAGGCACATGATAATGGCGATGCAGCGCCTTGACCTTTGGTCCCAGCGCGCCGCGCATGATCAGCCACATGACCATCTCGATCCCTTCGGACCCGGTTTCGCGCAGATATTCGATATGGGGAATCGCCCGCAACGCCTGCCCGTCGCCCTCGATCATCATGTCGAGGAAGCGGTTGTCCCACTCCGCGTTGATCAGGCCCGCACGCGGTCCCTGCAACTGGTGGCTCATGCCGCCCGTGCCCCAGATCTGGACGTTGATGTCCTGCGGATAACTCGCCACCGCCCGCGCGATCGCTTCCCCCAGCAACCAGCAACGGTTGCCCGACGGCGGCGGGTAAGTGACCACATTGACCGCCAGCGGCACGACCTTGCACGGCCATGCTTCGGGCTGCCCGAACATCAGGCTCAACGGCACGGTCAACCCATGGTCCAGGTCCATCTTGTTGACCATGGTCATGTCGAATTCGTCGAGGATGCAGGATTGGGCGATGTGCCAGGCCAGGTCGGAATCGCCGATCACGTCCGGCACCGGGCGCGGTCCCCAGCCTTCGTCCGCCGACGTATAGCGATCGGCACAGCCAATGGCGAAGGTCGGGATGAAGTTCATGTCGAACGCGGTTGCATGGTCGTTATAGACCAGAATGACCACATCGGGCTTTTCCGCCGCTTCCCACGCACGGGTCCAATCGAACCCGGCGAAACAGTCCTTCCAATAGGGTTCCTGCGTCTTGCCATGGTCGATGGTCGCACCCAGCGCGGGGATATGGCTGGACGCGACGCCTGCGGTAATGCGTGCCATCAATAGGGATCCTTCTTGGAACGCAGGCCAACCGGCGACCGGCCGCCTGCGATCATCATCGCCTGATAGTCGGGGGCGCTCATGCCGGTCATGGTGCCGACCGCCTGCAAAAAGCTGATTTCGTCGGTGAAAAACACCTTGGCCAGGAAATAGATATTCCCGCCCAGATCCAGCGCGGCATTATAATCGCGGTCCAGCACGGCCTGCTTCTGCGGCTCGGTCATCGGCCATTCGTCCAGATAAGCCCGCTCGTCCGCCTTGAAACGGGTGCGATTGTCCGCATTCATCAACGTCATGCAGAACTGGTTGAGCCAATAGCCCTGCCGCGCCCGCGCCGTGGTGAATACCCGCGTGCCGGGAATATCCTCCAGCTCCGCCAGATATTCGTGAATATCCTGCCGCTTGGGGTCTTCGGTAATCACAGCCCGCGTTCCTTCAACTGCGCGTCCAGACGCGGGAATACGCGCCGGGCATTGCCCTCGAAAATCGCCGCCCGTTCCGTTTCGCTGATGTCCAGCGCATCGACATAGCGTTTGGTGTCGTCGAAATATTGCCCGGTCGTCGGGTCGATGCCACGCACCGCGCCGACCATTTCCGACCCGAACAATATATTCTTGTTGTCGATCACATCGGCCAGCAGGTCGACGCCGGGCTGATGATAGACGCAGGTGTCGAAGAAGATATTGTTCATCAGGTGCGTCGACAGGTCGGGCTTCTTCAACATGTCAGCCAGCCCGCGATAGCGCCCCCAATGATAGGGCACCGCGCCGCCGCCATGCGGAATGATGAAGTGCAGCGTCGGGAAATCCTTGAACAGGTCGCCTTCCAGCAACTGCATGAACGCAATCGTGTCCGCCGCGATATAATAGCCGCCCGTCGCGTGCATCGCCGGATTGCAGCTGCCCGACACATGGATCATCGCCGGCACGTCCAGCTCGACCATCTTCTCGTAAAAGGGATACCAGTAGCGGTCGGTCAGCGGCGGATGGGTGAAATGCCCGCCGCCCGGATCGGGATTGAGGTTGCAGCCGATAAAGCCCAATTCCGTGACGCAACGTTCCAGTTCGGCGATGCTGTTGGCCATGTCCGCCTTGGGCGATTGTGGCAACATGCACACTCCGACGAAGGTTTCGGGGAACATCGCCACCACCCGCGCGATCAGGTCGTTGCAACGCATCGCCCATTCCTTGGCCATCGCTTCATCGCCAACATGCGGGGCCATGGCCGACGCCCGCGGCGAGAATATGGTGAGGTCTGCGCCGCGTTCCTGAATCAGGCGCAACTGGTTCGCCTCGATCGTTTCGCGAATTTCCGCGTCGCTGATCTCC
Source organism: Sphingobium sp. KCTC 72723 (assembly GCF_014280435.1). Lineage (NCBI taxonomy): Bacteria > Pseudomonadati > Pseudomonadota > Alphaproteobacteria > Sphingomonadales > Sphingobiaceae > Sphingobium > Sphingobium sp. KCTC 72723. Next base: position 2,434,869 of record NZ_CP060388.1, read on the forward strand.
GGGTAAGGCGGCGCAGCCTCGCCCGCCTTGAATGCCGCCTTCTGCGCTTCCCGCCAGGCGTCATGCCCCTTGGGCAGGACGGTATAATGACCGTGGCAATCAATTATCAGGCTCATGCGCGCATATCTCCGACTATCCTAGCTGACTTGCCCCACGCCTGGCCGTGCTCCCGCGAAGGCGGGAGTCCAGTTCCGACGGCGGGACTAGGCTCCTGCCTGCGCAGGAGCACGTAACCCTATTCCGCAACCTCGCGTACCACAGGCACGGCCGATCGACCGATCACACCAATCTTGCCCGCCAATCCATCCGGCGGCACCTTCGCGCCCAGCGCACCAATCGCCCGCTGCCGCGCCACCGTGCCGCGCGTCATAGCGGCGCCCGTGCCAAGTCCATCGAGCGTCTTGACCACTTCCTCCATCTCCGCCGCGCGGCGCAGGCCATGCACCAGCATCCGATCGAGATTATAGTCCGCACGCGCGCCCCAGGGCTTTGCTTTCTCGCTCGCGTCCAGCGACGCCAGCACTTCGTCCAGCACATCGGCCGCATCCGCCGCCAGCACACATTCGGCCGTCAGCGCCTCGATCCCCTTGACCATGACCGACCGGATCATCTTGATAGACGATGCTCGCCCGACGTCCGCGCCGACAACGCGCATCTTGCCAAAGCCCAGCGCCCGCAAACCCACTTCCGCCGCTCCCGCCTGCGCACCGCTCAACAATAATGGCACGTTCAGCCGCGCCGGATCGACCGGGGCCATGACGGCTACGTCGACATAATGCGCGCCCGCTGCCTCGATCGCCCGTGCCGCTGCCTGCTTGGTCTGCGGCGCAACGCTGTTCATGTCGCAAAACAGCGCGCCCGGCGCGATCAGCGCAGCGGCCGCTTCCGCCACGGCCAGCGCCTGATCCGCCGTCACCAGCGACAAGATCATGCCGACCCCGTCCAGCGCATCTTCCAGAAAGCGCGCAGGCAGCACGCCCGCCTGCGCATAAGCCGCCAGCATCGGTTCGCGCGTGGTCGCACATTCCGTCTTGGCGTCATAGACATGGGCGGCAGCTGCCCAGTCCCCTGCCCGTGCAAAGGTGGACCCTGCTTCGCCAAAACCGATCAGACCGACTTCCTGCTCCATGCGTAAAAACATGCAATATCGCGCGCAGCGTCGCCAATCATATCCGGGAGCATATTATAAGAATTTACGAATGTATATCTACTACTGCCTGCGCGATGGCCGCCATGAACTGCTGCTGCAACCGCGTCGGTCGCCAGTCCGCCCGGCTCGTCAGCCCAATGGTTCGGCTGATGTCGCCCGGTGCCGGACCAATATCGGCCAGCATCCCGCTGTCCATTTCGACCCGCAACTGGTCGACCGACAACAGCGTCAGATAATCGCCGCTGACCAGCAATTGCCGCACCGTCATCACCGACCCGCACTCGATCGGCACGGCGGGCAGGTCGCCGCCCAGCGCCGCGAACATCGCTCGCCACAATTGCCGCAACGGCGTCCCTTCGGGCGGCAGTATCCACGGAAACCGGCGTAGATCGTCCGCATCCCAGCCGTGACGGAGCGGATGGCCCGTCCGCGCAAAAATCGTCGGCCTGTCCTCGAACAAGGCTTGCTGCACCAGATCCTGCCCCACCGACGCATCGCGCAGCGCGCCGACCATCATGTCGATTTCGCCGTCGCGCAATGGCCCGACCAGTTCGGCGTGCGATCCTTCGACCACCGAAATATCGACCTGTGGAAAATCCCGGCGAAACCGGGTGATCGCCAGCGGCAACAACCGCGCCCGGCTCAGCGGCATCGCCCCCACCAAAATCCGCCCGCTTTCCTCGCCGCGCAACTCGGCAATTTCCTCCAGCCCCTGCCGCAACTCCGCCAGCGCCAGCCGCAACCGCCGCGCCAGCGCCACCCCCGCGCGCGTCAGCATCAACCCCCGGCCCCGCCGCTCGGCCAGCCGCGTCCCCAGCGCCAGCCCCAGGTCGCCCACCGCCCGGTGCAACGATGGTTCCGCCACACCCGCCAGCGCCGCCGCACCGCCATAGCTACCCGCCTGCGCCAGCGCGACGAAGGCACGGACCTGCGCCGCCGTCACCCGGTTGCTGCCGATCAGCCGCAACGCCACCTCCACGCGCGGCGCAAAGCGTAACGCGACATCGGTCGGCGACATGCCGCCCGCCCGCCGCTCGAACAGCGCCACGCCCAACTGCCCCTCCAGCTTGGCAATGCCCTGCGTCACCGCAGGCTGGGTCAGGTTCACGGCCCGCGCGCCCAGGCTGACGCTGCCCTGATCGACCACAGCGACCATGGCGGCCAGGTGCCGGATATTGAACTGGTCTGCTTTCATTTCCTACGATTAGCAAAATCTAATGGCATTGCGCCAGAACGGATTTGAGAATTGCGCTGATACTGTCCATCTCGCTGTCTGTTTTGGGAGAAGGAGCAAGCCCCATGTCCGGCATCGTCGTCCAGAAAATCGAACGCGCAGACCTGTCCGTCATCGACGGCCTTGCCCAGTGCGGCGTGGCCACCGTGCATGAAGCTCAGGGTCGCACCGGCCTGCTCGCCCCGCACATGCGCCCCATCTATCCCAGCGCGCGCATCGCGGGCAGCGCCGTCACCATCTCGGCCCCTCCCGGCGACAACTGGATGGTCCATGTCGCGATCGAACAATTGCAGGAAGGCGACATCCTCGTCCTCGCGCCCACCAGCCCCTGCACCGACGGCTATTTCGGCGACCTGCTCGCCACATCGGCGCAGGCGCGCGGCTGCCGCGGCCTCATCATCGACGCGGGCGTCCGCGACCTGCGCGACCTGAAACAGATGAACTTCCCCGTCTGGTCGAAGGCGGTTCATGCCCAGGGTACGATCAAGGGGACGCTGGGCAGCGTCAACGTCCCCATCGTCTGCGCCAACGCGCTGGTCAATGCAGGCGACGTGGTGATCGCCGACGATGACGGCGTATGCATCGTGCCGCGCGCCGATGCAGCCGCCGTGCTGGAAAAAGCACAAGCCCGCGAAGCCGCCGAAGAAGCCAAGCGCGTCCGCCTGGCCGCAGGCGAACTGGGCCTCGACATCTACAATATGCGCCCGCGTCTGGAAGAAATGGGCCTGAAATATGTCTGACGTCTCCACTTCCGCAAAGGTGATGTGGATGCGCGGCGGCACGTCGAAGGGCGGCTATTTCCTCAGGGCAGATTTGCCCGCCGACACCGCCGCCCGCGATGCCTTCCTCCTGCGCATCATGGGTTCGCCCGACCCGCGCCAGATCGACGGCATGGGCGGCGCGGACCCGCTGACCAGCAAGGTCGCGGTGGTGCGCAAGTCGGAACGCGACGGCGTCGACATCGACTATCTCTTCCTGCAAGTGTTCGTCGACCAGGCCATCGTCAGCGACGCCCAGAATTGCGGCAACATCCTGGCTGGCATCGGCCCCTTTGCCATCGAACGCGGCCTTGTCCCCGCGCAGGATGGCGAGACGCAGGTCGCCATCTTCATGGAAAATACCGGCCAGATCGCCATTGCCACGGTCCAGACTCCCGGCGGCATCGTGACCTATGACGGCAACGCCCGGATCGACGGCGTCCCCGGCAGCGGCGCGCCGATCCCGCTCGAATTTCGCGACACTGCCGGTTCCTCCTGCGGCGCGCTGCTCCCCACCGGCAATGCCTTCGATATGGTCGAAGGCGTCCGCGTCACTCTGATCGACAATGGGATGCCCTGCGTCGTGATGCAGGCGCGCGATGTCGGCATCACCGGCTATGAGGACCGCGACACGCTGGACAAGGACGCGGATCTCAAGGCTCGGATCGAGGCGATCCGCCTGGCCGTGGGAGAACGCATGAACCTTGGCGACGTCACCGAAAAGTCCGTCCCCAAGATGATGCTGGTCGCCCCGCCCCGCAACGGCGGCGCCGTCACCGTGCGCAGCTTCATCCCCCACCGCGCCCACGCTTCCATCGGTGTGCTGGGCGCGGTCAGCGTCGCCACCGCCTGCCTGATCGAAGGATCGCCAGCGGCCGACGTCGCCACCATTCCCGATGGCAATCGCAAGACGCTGTCGGTCGAACATCCGACCGGCGAAACCACCTGCGTCATGGAACTGGACGATAGCGGCACCGTCACCAGCGCCGCCATGCTGCGCACTGCCCGCAAGCTGATGGATGGAGAGATTTTCGCATGACGACCCAGGAAACCGGACGTATCATCAGCTGGCATGGCAACCCGTCCAAGCCGCTCTACACCCCGCCCCCCGGCGCGGTCGATGCCCATTGCCATGTGTTCGGGCCGATGGCGGACTTCCCGTTCAGCGCGAAGGCGAAATATCTGCCCGGTGATGCAGGGCCGGACATGCTGTTCGCCCTGCGCGATCATCTGGGTTTCGCCCGCAACGTCATCGTACAGGCCAGCTGCCACGGCACTGATAATGCCGCCACGCTGGACGCCATCGCCAAATCCAATGGCCCAGATGGAATACAAAGGGCCCGCGGCGTCGCCGTGGTCGATCCGGCGATTTCGGACGCAGACCTCACCGCCTTGCACGACGGCGGGATGCGCGGCATCCGCTTCAACTTCCTCAAGCGCCTGGTCGATGACGCGCCCAAGGACAAGTTCCTCGAAGTCGCCAATCGCCTGCCAGCGGGCTGGCATGTCGTCATCTATTTCGAGGCCGACATTCTCGAAGAACTGCGCCCCTTCATGGACGCCATCCCCGTGCCGCTGGTGATCGACCATATGGGTCGCCCCGACGTCAGCCAAGGACCGGACGGCCCGGACATGAAAGCGTTTCGCGCGTTCCTCGACAGCCGCGACGACATCTGGTTCAAGGCGACCTGCCCCGACCGGCTGGACTCTAATGGCGATCCCTGGAACGCCTTTGCCGATGCCGTCGCGCCGCTGGTCGCCGACTATCAGGACCGCGTGCTGTGGGGTACCGACTGGCCGCACCCCAATATGCAGGACGCGATTCCCGATGACGGCCATCTGGTCGACATGATCGCGCGCATCGCGCCCACGGCGGACCTGCAACGCAAATTGCTCGTCACCAATCCGATGCGGCTCTACTGGCCCGAAGAAGTGGCAGGCTGAACATATTCGGGGTCAGGGGATCAGCCCGGCCCCGACATCCTGCCCGGCCCATGCCTGCCAACGCTCCGCGTCCGGCCGCGCGGCGACATGGTCGGACAGGTTGAAGACCTTTACCTGTCCCTTGTCCGCTTCATAACCGGGCCAGTCATCGCCCGGCCTGCCATGCGCCACGAAATGCGCGATATGGCGCGTCATCCGCTGACCCAGCGCCGCGCGGCGTCCGGTCATCCGCCCGCCCCGCGCCAATGCCGCGCGCCATCCGTGCATCGGCCAGGTCAGCGTCAGGTCCAGCCCATGAGTCGCGCCTGCAATCGGGTGGGCATAATCGAACCGATAGAACCATGTCGGGCTATGGGCGGCATGGCGATCGGCGAAATGGCGGGTCGGCATGACGAAGGTCAGGTCGCTCGCCAATGCGCGCCGTCCCGCCTTGGTGCGCGGATAGGCGGACAGGATCGCCTGCGCCCGCTCGCCGCCCAATTGAGCGCGCAGCAATGTTTCCAGCGCGTTCCAACTGGTCGGCAAGATATCACCCGGCATCAGCTCGAACAACCGCACCTCGTCCCGCGTCGCCCCCGCCAGCAAGGGAACCGCCGCTGCCTGCGCCCGATGCACATCGGCCAGCGTGCCGGGGACCAGATCGCCGTCCAGCCATGGCGACGCCGGGATAGTGCCGGTATTGGCGGCCCCGACAGCCGCCTGCGCCTCGAACAGACGGCGCAGATCGACCGCCTGCAACGCGGTCAGACTTGCGCCATCGGCGCCCAGCACAGCGCGATATTCGCGCGCGATCGCTTCGCTCTTTGCCCGGCCATGGATCAGGCTGACGGCTCCGCTCTGCATGATCGCCTGATGAAAGAAGGGCTGTGCCGTCTGCGCGTGCAGCAATAGTGAAACGGACATCGACCCCGCCGACTGCCCGCCGATCGTCACTCGACCCGGATCGCCACCAAAGGCCGCGATATTGGCGTTGACCCATGCCAGCGCCGCAATCTGGTCCCGCAGGCCGATATTGGTCGGGATCGCCGGATCATCCAGCGCTGCGCCGAAATTGACGAAGCCCAGCACGCCGATACGATAGTTGATGGTGACGACGATGATGCCGCCATCGCGCGCCAGCGCCGTTCCGTCATAGCCATTGCCGCTGCCCGCGACGAATGCTCCACCATGGATCCAGACATAGACCGGCAGCGCCGCTGCGGGGTCGCGGGCGTCGGGCGCGTAAATGTCCAACGTCAGGCAATCTTCGGAAAAATCGGGCGCTGCCAGCCGCGCGCGCTTGACGGCATTGCCATACATTTGCGGGCATTGCGGACCGGGCTTGAGTCCGTCGCGCACCCCCTGCCACGGGTCGACCGCGACCGGAGCGGCAAAACGCGCTGCCTGCGCATAGGGAATGGACAGCCAGCGCGCGACACCACCCGCGCTCGCCCCGCGCACTACGCCCGCCTGCGTCGTGACCAGCCGTTCCGCCATTTCTGCTCCCCTTTTTCGTAATATACCCTGCTATCAGGCGGCAGGGCGTGGCCCAATCGCCGGGCCGATATTGCGCCGTCGCGATGGTGGCAGGCGGCCGGACTTGCGATGAACATCATCGTCAAAATCACAGGAGAGGCGAAGATGGACGCATTGGCGCAACTGGTCGCAAAGGACGCGATCCGTGAACTGGCGCAACTTTATGCGCGCGGCATCGACCGCAAGGACGTGGCCCTGCTCAAAACGCTATACACCGCCGACGCGATCGACAATCATGGGCCATATTCCACCGGCCCAGTCGCGCGCTACTTCGCCTTTCTGGAACAATCGCTGCCACACATGCATATCGGCAGCCACCATATCTGCAATCACCTGATCAGCGTCGATGGCGACCGGGCGACAGGTGAAGTCTATGCTATCGCCTGGCACTTGATCCCCGATGGCAAGGGCGGCTTGGCGCATGATCTGCAAAGCGTGCGCTATGTCGACAACTACCGCAAGGAAGGCGGACGGTGGCTGTTCGCGCAGCGCGATGTCGCGTTCGACATGAAAATGCTGCTGCCCGCCGCCGACCATGGCGATCAGCCCGACCCGCTACAGGACGTCACCTATGCCGTGCTGCATTCCACGCTGTTCGCGCGCCATTGAACCGCGCGGCAGCTTCGCGGAGGCGATCTAAATCGGGCGTGCTTGACAGGGACAAGTCCCAAGTTGATCACCTGTTCAAACACAGATCAGGTTCGCATGGACCGGACGACAGGAAGGATTTTGCGATGACACGCTCTCTCAACGGCAAGGTCGCGGTAGTGACGGGCGCGGGTTCGGGCATCGGCCGGGCCATCGCCATCCGCCTGGCCGAAGATACCGCGAAGATCGCCATCTGGGACATCAACGCCGAAGGCGCGGCCGAAACCGCGCGACTGGTCGAGGCGGCAGGCGGCACCGCCATTGCCCTGACCGTCGATTGTTCGGACAAGGCCGCGATCCACGCGGCGGCACAGGAAACCCGTGCGAAATTGGGTCCGGTCGCGATATTGGTCAACAATGCCGGGATCGCGCCCTTCACCCCGTTCATGGATATTGACGATGATCTGTTCGACAAGGTCATCCATATCAACCTGCGCGGTCCCTATCTGCTGACCAAGGAAGTGCTGCCCGACATGCTCGCCGCTGGCTGGGGCCGGGTGATCAACATCACTTCTTCCTCGGTCCAGTCCGGTTCCTTTGCGCAGGGCCATTATGTATCCTCCAAGGGCGGCCTGATGGGCATGACCAAGGCGCTGGCGCTGGAATTTGCGGCAAGCGGCGTGACGTTCAACATGGTGCCGCCCGGCTTCATCGACACGCCGATGCTGCGCGCCGCGCCGATCGACGCCGACGCCTTTGCCCAGACGCTGCCAATGAAGCGCATCGGCAAGCCGGAAGATATTGCCGCTGCCTGCGCCTATCTGGCGTCGGAAGAAGCCAGCTATATCACTGGCCAGACGATCAGCACCAATGGCGGCCGCTATATGGGATCGCACTGAGGGAGCGCGGGAAAGGACAGCGTCCATGCGGCTGGCGGGCAAGGTCGCCATCATCACCGGCGCGGCGGGCGGCATGGGCGAAGCGGCGGCCCTGCTGTTCGCGCGCGAAGGCGCAAAGGTCGCTGCCGTCGATCTGGATGAAAGCAAGGTCGCACCCGTCGTCGAAGCGATCCGCGCGGCAGGGGGCATGGCAATCGCCATCGGCGCGGATGTCAGCAACACGACCGACATCCTGCGCATCGTCGCCCGGACCGAGGCGGAACTGGGCCTGCCCACGATCCTGTTCAACAATGCGGGCGTCGATACCGAAAACAAGCAATCGATCCTGACCATAGACGAAGATGCTTTCGACCAGTGCATCGCCGTGAACCTGAAAAGCGTCTGGCTGATGATCAAGCATGTCGCCCCGCGCATGATCGCGGCGGGCGGCGGGTCGATCGTCAACACCGCCTCCATTGCCGCGTCGATCGTTGCAGGCACGGTCGGCTATTGCGCGTCGAAGGCTGGCGCGGTGGCGATCACGAAAGTCGCGGCGGTCGAACTGGGGCGGCACAATATTCGCGTCAACGCGCTCTGCCCCGGCGCGACCGAAACGCCGATGGCCAAGCATCAACGGCAGGCAATGGAGAAAGCGGGCCTGCCCACCTCCAGCGTGCTGATGGACCGGATGGGCGTGCTGGGCCGGATGGCGCAGCCGGAGGAAATGGCGATGATGGCGCTGTTCCTGGCGAGCGACGAGGCGAGTTTCGCCACTGGCGGCATATTCAACAATGACGCAGGCTGGACCGCGATGAGCGGCATATCGGTGCAGGATTTCGCCCGATGAGCGTCCCGGTGGCCTCACCGCCATCCGTCCAGCGCCCTTGCGCACACGCCAGCGGCACCTATGGTCGCCCGATGGTCCAGAAACGTCGCATCGGGGCGGAAAGCTCCGAAACCCGCGCCCGCATTATCGATGCCGCCGAACAGGTGATCCGCGATGAAGGCTATGCCGCCGCCAGCAGCCGCCGGGTCGCGCTGCGCGCCGAATTGCCGCCGTCGCTGGTCCATTATTATTTCCCGACCACCGACGACCTGTTGCTGGCCGTATTCCGGCGCGGCGCGGAACAGAGCGACGCGATGATCGAACAGGCGCTGGCCAGCGACGATCCGGTGCGGGCGCTGTGGCGTTTTTTCGCCGATACCAGCCGCACCGCGCTGGCGATGGAATTTGTCGCGCTGGCCAATCACCGCAAGGCGATCCGCGCCGAAATCGCGCGCCACAGCGAAGCGATGCGCGCACGCCAGACGCAATGCCTAGAACAGTTGCTGGGCGATCGGCTGGCGCAGCGCGGCGTCAGCGCGGCGGGCCTGAGCCTGCTGCTGGCCAGCGCCGGGCGCGCGCTGGTGATGGAGGGCGGACTGGGCGTCAACGCGGGCCATGCCGATGCGCGTCAGGCCGTGGAACAATGGCTGGACGATCTGCTGGCTTAAAAAATGAGATATGTTGACTTTTTTTTCGCGCCATGCTGAACATGTGTTCAAACAACAGGCAAGACTGAGGAGAGTCGGACATGGCAACCACCGCGATCACGCGCTTCGCGCATGAAGAGATCAAGCCGAATATCGGCAGCCGCATCCTGAACAGCAAGGCAGAGTTGCTGGCCGGCGACCTGGGTCCGCAGATTCGCGAATTGCTGGAACAGCGCGGCGTGCTGGTATTCCCCAAGATCGATTTTGACGATGACGAACAGATTGCCTTCACCAAGACGCTCGGCACATTCGCGCCGGAAATGCAGGACGGCACGAACCACAAGATCCACAAGATCACGCTGGACGTGAAGGAAAACCCGCAAAGCGCCGAATATCTCAAAGGATCGCTCTACTGGCATATCGACGGCACGATGAACGACACGCCGATCCTGGCGTCGTTGCTGTCGTGCAAGGTCAAGGCGACATGGGGCGGCAATACCGGATTTTGCAACACCTATGCCGCCTATGAGGCGCTGAGCGACGAACAAAAGGCCGAATATGAAAAGCTGCGCGTGATCCATTCGGTCTGGGCGACGGTATTTTACTATGAACCCGAACCCAGCCTGGCCAAGATTCAGGGGATGCAGCGGATCGGCGAGAATGAACTGCCGCTGGTGTGGAACCACAAGTCGGGCCGCAAATCGCTGGTGCTGGGCTGCACCGCGCATCGCGTATTGGACGTGACGCCGATGCGGAGCGCGGAGGTGCTGGTTGGCCTTCGCGAATGGGCGACGCAGGAAGAATTTAGTTACAGCCATGACTGGAGCGTGGGCGACCTGGTGATATGGGACAATACCGGCACGATGCACCGCGCCGAAGCCTATGACCCCGCCTGCAACCGCATGATGCACCGCACCAAGTTGCAGGGCGAGGAACCGTTCGAATAAGCGCCTATGCGGAAAATAGGAAAGCCCGCCGCCAGCGATGGCGGCGGGCTTTGTTATGCCGGACCATATCAGGGCCGATCGTCGCGGAAACGATCCATCTGATGCATCCGTTCGTGCAGGATCGTGACGATCCCGACCGTGCCGTCCGGCAAGAGCCGCCAATATATATAATGATGTTCGAACCGGCGATAATAGCCGTCAACGCCAAAGTCGGCCGGGATCGCCCGCCATGGCACGGCGCGCGTTGCAATCCTGTCAAACTGCGCAAACAAGGCGCGCATATAGCGATCCGCTTGTTCGTCCCCCCAATTTTCGCGCGTGTAAACGTAGATTTCGTCAAGACGGCGACCGGCCGCTTCCTGAACCCGGACCGCAGTCACGCCTCAAACGCGGAGATTGCGGGCAATGACGGCGTCGGCATCCAATGGTTGATAGGTGATGTCGGGTGCAGCAAAGGCGTGCGTCAATTCCGCTTTCAACCGGTCGAAGCGGTCGGCCTCCACCCGTTCCTTGTCGCGGCGAATGAGGTCGCGGACATATTCGCTGACATTGTCATAGGCACCGACGTCGCCGACATTGGCGGCGACGAATTCGCTAAGCGCGCCGCTAACACGGACGTTGAGGGTCATGGGCTTGGACATCGCGCTCCCTTCCTGTCCTCAATATAGGGGATATCAAGGACAGGGCAAGCGCGTCAGTCGATCGGTTGCGGCGCGCCGGTTGCCATATAGCGCGCCAGATTTTGGTGCAGGCTGGCGACCGATCGCTCCATATAGGGGTTGGGCTGGGTGCCGCGAAAGCCGATATTCTTCATGCCCTGCTGGACGGCGGCCATGTTGGTGAAATCCTGTTGCAGGACGGGGGGCCATTCTTCGGGCTTTGTATATTCCCATTGTGTCGCGGGCGCTTCGCCTTCGGGAAACAGCTCATAGACGGCTGCTTCGAAAATGCACTTGTCGGGATCGCCCTGATAGGGACGGGCGGAATAGCAGAGCATGTTGTTGACGGCGTGGCCGATCTGGAAATTCGGGAATATCTGCCAGGCGGTGCCGCTCTTTGCGGTATGGGACGGTTCGACCACGGGCCAGATGACGCCACGCCGTGCGTCGTCGGCGCGGGCGGTGGCGAGCCAATGCTGCAACACCTGCGGCGCGGGGGTGCCTGCGGGCAGTTCGTCCTTCAGGCGGGTGGCGGCATTGACCAGCGTCATCGTCGTGTTGGTATTGGCATTTTCCCAGGTGAAGAGTTGCATTTCCGCCGTGGAGAGGCGCGGGTCTTCGCCTGAGCCGATGCGCAGCTTGGCCTGATTTTCGTCCATATTCTTGGGCGCGTCATAGCCGATATTGCTGTGCAGCCCATGTTGACGCGCCCAGCCGCGAAATTCGCCGAAAGCGTTGAATTCCGGGTGGGTGGTCTGGACATGATAGGTTTCGCTGAACGCTTCCATCGCGACTTTCCAGTTGCAGTCGAAAATGATCCATTTGCGCCAGCGGTAGCGCATATTCGCAAGGCCGAACGGGTCGAGCATGTCCGGCACCACGCCCAGATAGTCGGCGAGCGATCCGCCGTCGGGATCGAGGCTGATCCACGCCCAGCCGCCCCAGCTATCGACGCGCACCTTGCCCAGCGCGGTGCGATCCGCCGTCAGCTTTCCCTGCCAGTCGTCCTGATGGTTGACGAAGGTGCATTGCCCGGTCCTGTCGAACGTCCAGCCGTGAAAACCGCAGATCATGCTGGTGCGGTTGCCGCGCGCGTTGCGGGCGCCGGGCGGCGTGTCGATCAGGCGGCGACCGCGATGGGGGCAGACATTGTGGAAGGCGCGCAGTTCGTCCGGGCCGGTGCGCATGACGATGACCGAGTCTTCGAGAATGTCATAGGTGACGAAGTCGCCGACATTGGGAATGTCCTCCAATCGGGCGGCCTGTAGCCAGACCTTGCGCCACAGCCGGTCCTGTTCGGCGCGGGCATAGGCGGGCGAGACATAGGCTTCGACCGGGACGGTGACCGGCTTTGTCAGATCTGTCATAACATCCTCGCTTGTCATCTATTTGCCCTGCCATTGAGGCGAGCGTTTTTCGGCGAAGGCGCGCGGGCCTTCCTGCGCGTCCTCGCTCTGGTAGGTATATTCCGAAGCGGCGCGGGCTGCTTGCAGCGCGGCGGCCCGGCCCATTTCGGTCGCCAGCATCACCGTGTCGCGCCCGGCCTTCACCGACAAAGGCGCGCCGTCGAGTATCTCCGCCGCCAGTGCGATTGCCGTGTCGAGCAGCGCGTCCGGTTCGGCGATGCGGTTGACGAGGCCAATCTCATAGGCGCGCTGGGCGGTGATGGGTTTGCCGGTCAGAATGATTTCCATCATGATCCGTTGTGGGATCATGTGAATGAGTGGCGCGGCCCAGGGGGAGGAGCGGCCGACCTTGACTTCGGTGATGGCGAAACGCGCCGTGGTGCTGGCGACGCACAGGTCGCAAGCCTGCGCGATCATCCAGCCGCCCGCGAACGCCACGCCATTAACGGCGGCGATGGTCGGCTTGGTCAGTTCCACATTGTCATAGGGCAGCGGGAACATGGCGCGCGGCGGGACGGTCATGCCGGTTTCGACCATTTCCTTCAGGTCGCCGCCCGCGCAAAAAGCTTTATCGCCCTCCCCGGTCAGGATGGCGACGCGCAGGGCCGGGTCGGATTCGAACCGTTGCCATGCCGCGCGTAATCCTTCGCGGACTTCATGGCTGAGTGCGTTGCGCTGGTCGGGGCGGTTAATCGTCAGGATGGCGATGCCGTCGGGGCGGGCTTCGAAGAGGATGGCGTCGGTCATCTCAAAATCCCCTTTGCGCGATGATGTGGGCGGCCCGGTCCAGTTCCTCGCGGAAGTCGGGATGGGCGATGGCGATCAGGCGGCGGGTGCGTTCGGCGAGGCTTTGCCCCTTGAGTTCCGCTGCGCCATATTCGGTGACGATCACGTCCGCGTCGGTGCGGGCGGTCGTGACCGGGCCGGAAAGTTGCGCGACGATCTTGCTGAGCGTGCCGCCCCTGGCCGAGGCCGATAGCGCTATGATCGAGCGACCACCGGGCGATCTTGCCCCGGCGCGGACGAAATCGACCTGGCCCCCGGTGCCGCCCAGATAGGTGGCTCCCGATTGTTCGGCATTGACCTGTCCGGTCAGGTCAACCTCCAGCGCGGAGTTGATGGTGACGAGGCGGGAAAGGCGGCCGAGGATCGCGGCGTCATGGGTGTAGCTCGTCGCGCACATGTGGATGGCGGAGTTGCGATGCGCCCAGTCGTAGAGGCGCTGCGTGCCGATGAGCGCACCGTTGATCGAGACGCCGGGGTCGACTTCCTTGCGGGCGTTGGTGATGACGCCGGCCTCCACCAGATCGACCAGGCCATCGCCCAACATGCCCGAATGGACGCCCAGATCGCGCCGGTCGTGAAGCAGGCGCAGAATCGCGTCGGGGACGGCCCCTACCCCGGTCTGGATCACTGCGCCGTCGCCGATATAGGTGGCGCAATGACGGGCAATGGCTTCGTCGGTCGGGCCGATGGCAGCGGGGGCGACCTGAACCGGCGGGCGGTTGACATGGATGGCGACGTCGATGGCCGACGCCGGGATGGTTTCGCCCGGCGTGAAGGGGACCGCTGCGTTGATTTCGGCGATGACGACCCGCGCCTTGTCCACGGCGGCGCGGACATAATCGCTGATCAGGCCGCAGCTATGATTGCCATGTTCGTCCGCCGGGCTGACCTGAATCATCGCGACGTCGCAGGGGATGATCCCGCCGGTGATGAGCGGGCCGACCTGGCTGACATGGACGGGGATGACCTGCAATGCCCCCGCCTTGGTCATGGCGCGCAACGCGCCGATCGCGCCCATGCTGGACAGGGCAAAGCTGTCGGTGGTGGCGGGGGTGAAGAGGCCGGAGAAGCTGGTGGCGATGAAGGCGGAGAGGCCGGGAATGTCCCGGCCCTGTTCGATCAGCGCCTGCACAAGGCTGGTCGGTTCGCCGCAGGCCTGCCCCAGGACGATATGGTCGCCGGGCTTTAAGTAGACAGCAAGATGGACAATGGGTGTCACTGACCCACCTGTTGTAACAAATGTTTGGCCCGGCTGAGATAGGGGCGGTCGAGCATACCGCCCTTATAGCCGATCGCGCCGACGCCCGGATTTTGTTCAAATATTTCAACGATTTCGTGCGCCTGATCAATTTCGTCCTGCGTCGGCGTGAAGGCCGTGTTGATGACGTCCACCTGCGCGGGGTGAATTGCCAGCATCCCGCGATAGCCATCGCGTCGCACCTTTTCCGCGCGCACTTTCAGGCCGTCGAGATCGCGGAAATCGCCCTGAATCGTTTCGATCGCGGTGACGCCAGCGGTGGCCGCGCCCAGCAGGCACATGGAGCGCGCCAGTTCATAGGTGAAGCCATAGCTGCCATCGGCATTACGGTTGCAGCTGGCGCCGATCGAGTCGGCCAGATCCTCCGCCCCCCAGGTCAGCGCGACGACGCGCGGCGCGCCTTTATAATCGCCGGTGTGGAACATGGCCTGCGCAGTTTCCGTCACCAGCACGATCAGCGGGGTGGAGCCTTCCGCAATGCCATTAGCGACTTCGAGCGCGGACAGATAATGGTCGAGCCGCTCCACATCCTGCCGCCCATAGACTTTGGGCAGCATGATGCCGCCGGGCCGCGCGGGCATGATCGCGGCAAGATCCAGCAGCGTATAAGGCCCGTCGAGCGGATTGACCCGGACCCAGAGCCGTTCATGGCCCGCCGTGCGGCTGGCGAGAAAGTCGTGGACGAGCCTGCGCGCGAGCGGCTTGTTTTCGGTCGTGACGGCATCTTCCAGATCGAACAGCGCGATGTCGGCGGCGCTGTCGGCAGCCTTGGCCATCTTCTTTTCGCTGTCGCCGGGCGCGAACAGCCAGGAGCGCATCCTGATCGAGAGGGTGGCCGGGGTCGATGGGATGGGCGTGGACATGATCTTCTCTCCGGTCAGTAGGATTTGGGCAAGTCCAACACTTTTTCGGCGAGAAAGTTAAGGATCATGTGCGGGCTGACCGGCGCGGTGCGCGGAATCAGCACTTCGCGCAGTAGCCGTTCGACATGATATTCCTGCGCATAGCCCATGCCGCCCAGCGTCAACATGGCGGTATGGCACGCTTCGAACGCGAATTCGGCGGCGAGATATTTGCCTGCGTTCGCTTCGATGCCGCAATCCTCGCCTTTGTCGAATTTGGTCGCGGCCTGCATCACCATCAGGTTCGCCGCCTCCAGTTGCGCCCAGCATTTGGCGAGCGGGTGCTGTATGCCCTGATTCATACCGATCGGCCGGTCGAACACTATGCGTTCGCGGGCATAGCGCGCCGCGCGCGCGATGGCGTTGCGGCCGATGCCGATCGCTTCGGCCCCCAGCAATATGCGTTCGGGGTTCAGCCCTTTGAGGATGATGCGGAAGCCCTGCCCCTCTTCGCCGATACGGTCTTCTTCGGGAATGAAAAGATCGTTGATGAACAGCATGTTGGAGCCGACGGCGTGGCGGCCCATTTTGGGGATCAGCCGATGTTCGATTCTATCGCGATCCAATTTGGTGAAGAATAGCGAGAGGCCATGGGTCTTGTTCTGCACATCTTCGATCGGGGTGGTGCGCGCGAGCAGCATCATCTTGTCCGCGACATGGGCGTTGGTGATCCAGATCTTCTCGCCATTGACGCGATAGCCGCCATCTTCCCGCACGGCGCGGGTTTTGAGCTTGGTCGTGTCGAGGCCAGTATTGGGTTCGGTGACGGCAAAGCACATTTTTTCCGCGCCCGACAGGATCGGCGGAATCATCCGCTGCTTCTGTTCTTCGGTGCCAAACAAGGCGATGGGTTCCAGGCTGAAGACCGGGCCGTGAATGGTGGACGCGGCGGTCATGCCGCCGCCCGCTTGCGCCACCGCCTGCATCATGATCGCCGCTTCGGTGATGCCAAGGCCAGCGCCGCCGACCGATTCCGGCATGGCCACGCCCAGCCAGCCCGCCTGCGCCATCGCGCCGTAGAAATCGACGGGGAATTGGGCGTCATGATCGCGTGCCAGCCAATATTCGTCGCTGAACGCGCCGCATTGGGCCAGCACGGCATCGCGAATATTCTGCTGGTCGTCGGTAAAGGCAAAATCCACGTTTCTGGTCCCGCTTGCCGCACGTTGGCGGCGCTCATTTTGAGCCTTCGGGGTATCAGCGGGGGTTGGGGCGCACAATCGAACCGCCGCCGCGCGCCCGACATATCGGTGGGGCGAAGTGGTTGGCCATGGCGTCGGCGCGTCCCTTGTCCTAGCCCGATGGCATGGAACAGGAGAGTGAAATGGGCGAGCCGAAGGGGCATGGCGGGCCGCTGACCGGGGTGCGGGTGGTCGATCTGACCGCGATGGTATTTGGTCCCTATGCCACGCAGATCATGGCCGACATGGGCGCGGACGTCATCAAGGTGGAGCCGCCGGGCGGCGACCAGACCCGGTTCATCAATGGCGGCAATGCGCCGGACCTGGGCGGCGTGTTCACCAACGTCAATCGCGGCAAGCGCAGCATCGTGCTGGATTTGACCCAGGAAACGGACAGGCAAGTGCTGCGCGGCCTGATCGCCACTGCCGATGTGTTCATCCATTCGATGCGGGGCAAGGCGATCGCCCGGCTGGGGTTCGATTATGCGGCGGTGAAGGCGATCAAGCCCGACATCGTCTACACCAATTGCTATGGCTATAGCCGTCGCGGGCCGGAGGGGGACAAGCCGGCTTATGACGACACGATCCAGGCCGAATGCGGCATCCCGCATTTGCAGGCGCTGATGACTGGCAAGCCCGATTTCATGGCGACGATCATCGCCGACAAGGTGGCCGGGCTGACCGGACTATACGCCACGATGATGGCGTTGTTCCACCGCGAACGCACCGGCGAGGGACAGGAAGTGGAAGTGGGCATGTTCGAAACGATGGCCGCGTTCATGCTGACCGAACATGCCAGCGGCGCGATGTTCGATCCGCCGACTGGCCCTGCCCATTATCACCGCGTGGTGGCGCGCAACCGCAAGCCCTATGCGACCAGGGACGGCCATGTCGCCGCGCTCGTCTATAATGACAAGCATTGGAACGCCTTCATCGGTGCGGTGCAGCCCGAATGGGCGAGCGAGGAGTTTGACAGCCTGCCCAAGCGGGCGAAACAGATCGACCGGGTCTATGGCTTGCTGGGCGGAACATTCGCGCAGCGGACGACGCAGGAATGGCTGGATTTGCTGGAAAGCCTGCATATTCCCGCCGCGCCATTGCGCACCACCGACGAGCTGTTCGAGAATGAACATCTCAACGCCATCGGCTTTTTCGAGACGGTGGAGACGGAGCATGGCGCGGTGCGCTTTCCGGGGGTTCCGACATGGTTTTCCGCGACGCCGGGGAAGGTCGCGGGCGGTGCGCCGGGGCTGGGCGCGCATGGGGATGAAGTGCGGGGGGAGATAGGAGCGCTGGGTGACGCTTCATTGTAACGGTGGGACAGTCTCACATCACTGCCGTTCCAATATCTCGTCATGCTGAACTTGTTTAGCTGCGCTGGCCTGCGGCTCAGCATCCATCATGCCCCAAAATCATCTGCTCGTGACGAGAAATGGATCCTGAAACAAGTTCAGGATGACGATGGCGGATAGGTGTGGGTTATCGCCATTCCACCGCCACGGCGATGATGCGCGCCGCCCGCCCGATCCGTCTTGAACGGCCATCCCCAGCCTTTACCCTTCGCCCTTAGACAGACAGCGGACAGGGTGACATGGCAGAGGATTTGGCAGCGACGACATCGGTTCCGTTCGAGATTACCGACCCCGAACGCATCCCCACGCCGCGCTATTATGACGAGGGTTTCTACAAGCGCGAGTGCGAGCAATTGTGGCCCCATGTGTGGCAGATGGCGTGCCGGGTCGAGCAGGTGCCGGAGATCGGCGACTGGATCGAATATAGCAACCTTGGCCAATCGGTCATCATCGTGCGGACCAAGGACGGCATCCGCGCCTTTCACAATGCCTGCCGCCATCGCGGCGTGCCGCTGACCGAGGGGAGCCATGGCAATTGCAAGGGGAAGGGCTTCATCTGTCCCTTCCATGGCTGGCGCTGGAATATCGAGGGGAAAAACAGCTTCGTCTATGGCCGCCATATGTTCAGCGAGGGGCAGTTGGGCGAGGACGACCTGGCGCTGCGCCCGTGCCGCACGGAAATAGAGATGGGCTGCGTGTTCATCAATTTCGATGATGATGGGCCGGGGTTGCGGCAGCAGCTTGGGCCGCTGGCGGCAGGGCTGGACGCTTACAATGCCGATTCCATGCGCGCCGAATGGTGCTTTGCCACGGTGCTGCCCGCCAACTGGAAGATCGCGATGGAAGCCTTCATGGAGGGCTATCATGTCATGCGCACCCACCCGCAATTGCAGCAGAAGGTGCCGATCCTCTACAATATGATGTATGGCATGGACACCGGCGGGATCGGCGTGCCGATCAACCCCAATCGTTCGATGCGCGACAATATCGTCGATCAGGTCGACCATCTGCAATTGTTGAGCGATGGCATGGCGGGCATGTGCCATGCCAAGGACGTGGCCGTCGCGCGCACGCTGATCGACGTGGAATTGCCCGACGATCCGGGGCAGGCGATCATGCAATGGTTCGGCACGCTCAACCATTGCGTGACGCAGGCCGGGCTGGCGCGGGGCGAACCGGCGCCCGACCTCAATCACATCGCGGTCAATACGCCGGTGAAGGCAGTGGAATATATCTTCCCCAATTATTTCCTGCTGCCCTTCCTGTCGAGCATGGCGGCATACCGCATCCGGCCGCTGGGACCGGAAAGCTGCCTGTTCGAGCTATGGTCGCTGACCCATTTCGCGCCGGGGCAGGAACCGCCGGTGGTGATGGATGCGGTGATGCTGCCCTATGACAGCGACCAGTTCCCGCAAATCCCGCGTCAGGACTATGGCAATATCCCGATCCAGCAGAAGGGGCTGCACGCCAAGGGATTCGATTTCATGCGGCTGTCGAAGGATATTGAGGGGCTGATTTCCAACTATCAGCGGATCATCGACGGCTATCTGAAGGGCGTGGAGCCGGAGAAATTGAGCGCGGCGACGCAGAAGCTGGCGGGGAATTTCGACGGGCCGATACTGGATCTGGGGTTTTAGGCCCATCTGTTCCCCGGCGAAGGCCGGGGAACAGTGATTTTCTAACCCCAAAGCGTGTCCGCCGCCGCCAGTGCCTGCCCGCCGCGTCCACGCAGGTCGCCGATCAAGGCTTTCAGGCGATAGGTCCACAAATGGAGCGGATGTTCCAGCGTCACGCCCATCGCGCCGAAAAATTGGTGGAAGTCGTAGACGGTGGCGCGGGCAGATTCCTGGGCGTGGAGCGCGGCGAGCGCAGCGTCGCCGGGGTCGAGCGTCGCTGCGGCTTTGAGCGCCAGCCAGCGGACGCCATTGGCGCGCACCTGCGCTTCGGCGAGGCGATGGCGTAGCGCCTGGAAGGTGGCGAGTGGGCGGCCGAATTGCTGGCGGTCAGTGACATGGGCGACCGTGCTGTCGAGCGCGGCGGCGAGCAGGCCAGCGGCTTCGGCGGCGAGCGCGATGCGCCAGCGGGTGAGAATTTCGCTGGCGGGGACGGCGTGCGCGGTGCGGTCCGCCGGGACTTCGAGCAGCGTGGCCATGGGGTAGCCGTAGAGGGATTCGGGTTCGGCGCGGACCTGCACGGCGGTGGCGGTGAAGGTCGAAACGCTGGAGGGTCCGACGAGCAGCACGGTCGCGCCTTCGCACAGGAAGCGGATGGGGCGCGTCGTGCGGCTTTCCTCCACCAGACAGAGCGGGCGCGGGAGAGCGTCGCCCAGCAGCGGGCGGATGAGTGCGCTGGCGGCGGCTTCGACCGTTTGCGGCAGACGGGCGAGGCGTTCGACCACCAGCGCGGCGGAGACTGCGCCAAGATCAGGATCGAAACCGATGTCGAGGAAGCCGCCTTCGGCCAGATCGCGGTCCAATTGCGCATCGGGCAAGGCAAAGCCAGCATCATGCAGCGATGCGCCCGCATAGGGGCGAGTCAGCGTGTCGATCGCGTCGAGGATCGCGACCTGATCGTCGGTAAGGGACAGGTCCATCAGCGCGGCTCCCGTGGCAATTTGAGGACGTCGGTGGCGATGATGTTGAGCTGGATTTCCGCAGCCCCCGCCGCGATGCCCGCAACGATGCCGCGCTGGTGGTGCATCTTGAGATAGGGGTGCGCGTCGGCGAGCGCTTCGGGCAGATATTCGACTATGAACTCGCACACGCGCCGTTCAGCCATGACCGTGGCGAAGCGGGCGGAGCTGGATTCCGCGCCAATCGCTTCGCCCTTCGCGCGCCGATCGACAATGGCGTAGCTCGCCATGCGGGCCGCTTCGATCAGGGCGGCGGCATGGGCGGCTTCGATCTTCACCGCTTCGCCGTCGAACGCGCCCTGCGCTTTCAAAACGGAAACGGCGCGGTCGAGCGCGGCGCGGGCCAGCGCGTAACGCGGGATGCCCAGCCGTTCGTTGGTGAGCGAATAGCCGATAATCTCCCACGCCTGCCCTTCGTCGCCCAGACGCGCGGTGACGGGGACGGTCACGTCATCGAAAAACACTTCGTGAATGTCGCCTTCGCCGATCAGCGAGGGGATTTGGCGGACGGTGATGCCGGGCGTGTCCATCGGCACGAGCAGGATAGAAATGCCGCGCTTGCGGTCGTCGCTGGTGCGGCAGACGAGGAAGCAGGTGTCGGCAAGGCCCGCATAGCTGGTCCAGATTTTCTGGCCGTTGACGCGATAATGGTCCCCGTCCCGTTCCGCGCGCGTGCGCAGCGATGCGAGGTCGGAGCCGGAACCGGGTTCGGAAAAGCCCTGACACCAGAGCGCCTTGCCCGCTGCGATGGGGGGCAGATAGCGCGCCTGTTGATCGGGCGATCCGTAGCGGATCAGCGTCGGGCCGATCCAGTTGACGTTCATATATTGGCCGCCGCGCGGTTCGCCCGCGATCCACATTTCTTCGGCCAATATGGTCTGGTGCCATGGGTCCAGCCCCTGCCCGCCCAGCACGACCGGCCAGTGCGGAATCAGCAGGCCTTGTTCCGCCAGCGTGCCGCAGAATGTTTCGGCATAGCGGGTGAGCGCAGGCGAGGCCGGGCCGTGTTGCGAGAAACGCTCCCAATCGTCGGGCAGCGTGTCGGCCAGCAGCGCGCGCAGCCGGTCGCGGAAGGCGGTTTCCTGATCTGTCCATGCAAAGTCCATGGGTCCGTGATTAAGGGATGCGGCTGGGCGAGAATAGACGGCCGCCCAAGAGAACGCCCCGGTGATATGGCACGGGCGGGCTTGGACAAGCGCGGCGCGGCGGTAAAAATGGGGCCATGGATATGGACGATGCCCGCTTCACCCCCCTGTTGCCGCTGGACGCCGTGCCGGACGGCAGCGTTCATGCCGTGGAGGCGGGCGGGCGGTCGATCATGCTGTGCCATTTTGACGGGCATATCCATGCGCTCGATAATCTGTGTTCGCACGCGCAGGAGCCGCTGGCGTGCGGGCGGATGCGGCTGGGCTGGATCGCCTGCCCCGCGCATGGCGCACGGTTCGATCTGGAAACGGGAGAGGCGCTGACCGGCCCGGCGCGCGACCCCATCGCGACCTATAGGGTGCGGGTGGTGGACGGGATGATCGAAGTGGCGCTGTAGGCCATCGCCTTGGGGATATTGCCGCACGCCCCCTTGCGCCGAACCGCCCAAATGCGGCCTAGCTGATGCGTAATTAGTGGAGGCACGGGACTTGAGCGACGCACTGGACGGCTTGCGGCAGGAGGTGCGCGAATGGCTTGCCGTTCATGCGCCGGTGGACTGGCGCGCGCGCAGCACGAGCGAAGCGGCGTTCCTCGACCTGCAACGCAGCTGGTTTTCGACGCTGGCCAAGGGGAGCTATGCGGTGCCGCACTGGCCCGCCGAGTGGCCGGGCGGCGGGCGGTCGCTCGCCGAGCAGAAGGTGATTTACGAGGAGTTTGCGCGGGCCGATACGCCGCGCCTGCTGCTGTCCTTCATGTCCACTTATCATGCGGCATCCACTTTGTTCGAATGGGGCAGCGCGGAACAGCAGCAACGCTATATCCCGCGCATATTGGACGGTGAAATCTGGTGTCAGGGCTTTTCGGAGCCGGGCGCGGGGTCGGATCTGGCGGCGCTGCGCACACGCGCGGAGCGGAAAGGCGACGTCTATGTCGTCAACGGGCAAAAGCTGTGGTCGACCATGGGCCAGTTTGCCGACCAATGCCTGCTGCTGGTGCGGACCAGCAGCGACGGCGTGAAGCAGGCGGGGCTGACCTATTTGCTGCTGGACCTGAAAAGCCCCGGCGTGACCGCGCGGCCGATCCACCAGATTCATGGGGATGAGGAATTTGCCGAAATCTTCCTCGATAATGTCGAAGTGCCAGTGGCCGACCGGCTGGGCGAGGAAGGGCAAGGCTGGGCCGTGGCGCAATCGACCCTGTCGTCGGAACGGGGGCTGACGCTGCTGGAACTGAGCGCGCGGATGCGCGGGGCGATGTGGCGGATTGGCGATCTGATCCGCGCGAACGGGCGACAGGATGACGCCGGCGTGCTGCGCGATTTCGGGCGGCTGGCGGGTAAGGTGGATGCGACCTGCGCGGTGGCGGACCAGTTTCTGGCCAATCGCATCGCGGGCGCGGAGCAGGTGGGTGACGCCTCCATCGTCAAGCTGGCCTATGCGCGCACGTTGCGGGATTTTACGTCGCTGGGGCTGCGTGTCGGCGGGCTGGACGCGCAATATCATGCGCCGATCACCTTTGGCGGGGGGATGGAAACGGGCAACTGGATGGCCGATTTCATGAACAGCTATGCCTGGACCATCGCGGGCGGCAGCGACGAGGTGCAGCGTAACATCATCGCCGAACGGCTGTTGGGGATGCCGCGCGAACCCAAAAACTGGGTGCTGAAGGAGGGCGCGGCATGAGCATGACGCGGAACGAGTTGCAGGATGCGGCGGCCAAGGCTTTCGGCGGGGGCGACCTGGCCCCCGATGCGACGCAAAGCTGGACCCTGATCGCCGATATGGGATGGCTGATGATGGCCGTGCCGGAGGATCGGGGCGGGCTGGGGCTGGGGCGTGAGGCCGTGGGCGTGATCCATCAGGCGCTGGGGCGGACTTTGGTGGCCGGGCCTGCGATCGCGCAGATGCTGGTGATCGAGGCGCTGAGCGTGGCGGGCGGGCAGGACGATCTGCTGGGCCGGGCGATGGCGGGCGAAGTGATGAGCGCATCGCTGGCCGAGGGGCTGAGTGCGGTGCCGGACGCTGACCGGGCGAGCCATGTGTTGCGAGTCGAGGCCGGGCGCGTGGCGTTGCTCCCCATGGCGGGGCTGGCAATCACGGCGCGGGCGACGTGGGACAAGACGCGGCGCCTGTTCGATGTCGATGCGGGCGATGCGGCGGGCATCGTGCTGGCAAGCGGCGATGCGGCAACGGCGCTGGCGGATCGGCTGTCGGCGTTGCGCAGCATTGCGCTGGCGGCGGATTGTATCGGCGGGGCGGACGCGGCGCTGCGCCTGACGATCGACTATCTGGAAACGCGGCGGCAGTTCGACCGGCCGCTGGCGCTGTTTCAGGCGTTGAAGCACCGTGTTGCCGATATGAAGACGGCGCTGGTCGCCGCCGAGGCTTTATTCTGGGCGCGGGCGGGCGACGACGCGGCGGATGCGGTCACGATGGGCGCGATGAAGGCCCATGCCGCCACCGTCTATCGCGCCATCGCGGAAGAGGCGATCCAGCTGCATGGCGGCATTGGCCTGACCATGGAGCATCCCTGCCACCTGTTCCTGAAACGCGCGACTTTGAACGCCGTGCTGGGTGGGGATGGCGACCATTGGGACGAAGCGGCTGGACGACGGATGCTGGCCGCCTGATCGCTTTGAAAATGTGCATTCGCACATTCGTTCCGCACCAGCCCTTTCCCCCACCCGGCCACCCAACGGCAGTATCATATGGGTGGCCGGGTGGGGGAGAGGGCTGGTGCGGACTTCAAAATGCGCCGTTCCGCGTATTTTGAACTATTTGTTATTCCAGCGGTTCGCCGTCCCATGTTTCGGTGTCGACCTGCGCCTGCGCGGCGCGGGGATAGCGGGGGCCGGACACGGCTTCGAAGGTGAACAGCGCATCGACCGCCGCCAGCGTATCGGCGGAAAAATCGCACGTCAGGGTCGCCATATCCTCGTCCAGATGGGCGATGCTGGTGGTGCCGGGAATGGCGACGACATAGGGGCGGCGCGACAGCACCCAGCCAAGCGACAGTTGCGCCATGGTGCAGCCCGCATCCGCCGCGATTTGGCCGAAGGCAGAAACGAGCGCAAGATTGGCCGCCAGATGGGGCGGCTGGAAACGCGGCATGACGGCGCGAATGTCGCCTTCGGCCACGCCGTCCGGTCCCACGCCGCCCGCCAGCACGCCGCGCGCGACGGGTGAGAAAGCGACGAAGGCAACGCCAAGCTCGCCGCAGGCGTCCAGCACCGCGACTTCGGCATTGCGGGTCCAGGGCGAATATTCGGTCTGCATCGCCGCGATCGGATGCACGGCGTGGGCGCGGCGGAGGGTCGCTGCGGACATTTCCGACAGGCCGATCGCGCCGATCTTGCCCGCCTCCACTGCGCGGGACAGCGCACCGACCGAATCCTCGATCGGCACATTGGGGTCGAGCCGGTGGAGATAATAAAGGTCGATATGATCGACATTGAGCCGTTGCAGCGAAGCGTCGAGCGTGGCGGCGATCGCGGACGGCGATCCGTCGATGCCGCGCTGCCCATCCTTGCCGCCCAGCACGCATTTGCTGGCCAAAGTGAAATCGTCGCGCCGGTGCATGATCGTGCGGCCCAGCAATGCCTCGTTCGCGCCAAAGCCATAGAGTGCAGCAGTATCGAAGAAGTCGACCCCGCTATCGAGCGCGTGCAGCAGCAGCCGTTCGGCCTGTTCGGGCGCGGGCCGGGGCAAATAGGCGTGGCTCAGATTCATGCAGCCAAGGCCGATGGCCTTGACCGAGAAGGGACCGACGGTGCGGGGCGACAGTGGTGCGCTCATAGGCGGGGCAATTTCCTGTGTCCGGTGGGGCTGGCTCTCCCTTTAGCGAGCGTTCGCCGCGGGGGCCAGCCGATCAGTTTATGTTGGCTTGGACAGGAAAGGCGGCAATAGTCGCGCGACGGGGCGAAGGCGAGAAGGATGCTGGAATGACGCAGGATGCTGATATGACGGGCGCGGGCGCCTATCCCCGCGCGGTGCTGGACCTGTTCGACGCCTATGTGCATGGCGCGATCGACCGGCGCGGGTTCTTGAACCAGTGTGCGCTCTATGTCGGCAGCACGGCGGCGGCCACGGCGACGCTGGCAGCGCTCAGCCCCGATTTCGCGCGGGGGCAGGTGATAAAGCCCGACGACAGGCGGATCGTCATCAACCATGTCGATATTCCCTCGCCCGCTGGCAACGGCACGATCCGCGCCTATGTCGCGCGGCCCGCAGCCAAAAAGGACGCCAAGCTGCCGGTCATCATCGTCGCGCATGAAAATCGCGGGCTGAACCCGCATATCGAGGACATAACCCGGCGGCTGGCGATCGATGGCTATATGGCGGTCGCGCCGGATGCGCTGACCACGATCGGCGGCTATCCGGGGGATGAGGACAAGGCGCGCACGGCCTTTGCCACGCTGGACCGGACCAAGATCGGCGAGGATTTCGTCGCGGCGGCGACCTATGCGCGAACGATGGCGGGCAGCAATGGCAAAGTCGGCGCGGTGGGTTTCTGCTTTGGGGGGTGGATCGCCAATCTGCTGGCAACCCGCCTGCCCACATTGCGCGCGGCCGTGCCTTTCTATGGCAGCCCGGCGGCGCTGGCCGATGTGCCGAAAATCAAGGCGAAATTGCTGATCCATTATGGCGGCAACGACGCGCGGACCAATGCGGCCTGGCCCGATTATGAGGCGGCGTTGAAGCAGGCGGGAACACGCTACAAAGCCTATATCTATGCCGGCGCGGAACATGGGTTCAACAATGATACCACGCCCCGGTTCGACAAGGCGGCGGCGGATCTGGCCTGGGCGCGGACGATGGCGCTGTTCCGGCGGACTTTGGGCTGAGCGAGGGCTGTCCCGCCCGATGGGCGGGACAGCCGATCACTTATGCCATCAACGCCTTGACCGTTTCGACCACCCGTTCGGGCGAGACGATATAGGCGTCCTCCAGCACCTTGGCGAAGGGGACCGGCGAATAGGGTGCGCCAAGGCGGCGGACCGGGGCTTTCAATTGGCCGAACAGCTCCTCCGCAATGGTCGATGCGATTTCGCCGCCGGGGCCGAAATGGCGCACCGCTTCATGGGCGATGACGGCGCGGCCTGTCTTGGCGACGGACGCCAGCACGGCTTCCTTGTCCCAAGGCGATACCGTGCGCAGGTCGATCAGTTCGACCGAAATGCCCGCTTCCGCCAAAGGCGCCAGTGCCTGCTGGCAACGAATGACCTGCGAGGACCAGGAGACGATGGTGACGTCGGTGCCTTCCTGCACCACCCGCGCCTTGCCCAATGGAATGGGGGCCAGATCGTCCGGCACTTCGGCAGGAATGAACAGCGAGCCTGCGGATTCGATGAAGATACAGGGGTCGGGATCCTGAATGCAGGACAGCAGCAACCCCTTATAATCGACCGGATTGGAGGGGGCGACGACCTTCATCCCGGCGCTGTGCGCGAACCAGCCTTCCAGATGGTCGGCATGTTGGCCCGCCGTCTGCCATCCCGCGCCGGTCAGGGTGCGGATGGTGATCGGCACGGTGCTTTGCCCGCCCGACATGAAGCGCAGCTTGGCCGCATGGTTGAAGATCATGTCCATGGCGACGGCGGTAAAGTTCATCAGCATGATTTCGGCGACCGGCTTGTACCCGGCCAGCGCCGCGCCGATGGCTGCGCCAATGATCGCCTGTTCCGAAATCGGGGTCGATTTGACGCGGTCGTCGCCGAATTTGGTCGACAGGCCAGCCGTCGCGCCGGTGACGCCGCCGCCTTCGCGATCGGCGATATCCTCGCCCAGCACGATCACCTTGTCATCCTGTGCCATCGCCTGATGCAGCGCCGCGTTGACGGCCTGCAAGCTGTTCATTTTCTTCGCGCTCATGCCGGTATCTCCTGCGCAAAAACATCGCGGCGCAGTTCGTCCACCGATGGCAAGGGGCTGGCGAGGCCGAATTCCTGTGCGTCCTCGATCTCCGCCTCGATGGTGGCCTGCATCGCGGCCAATGTGTCTTCGGTGGCGTGGCCCTGTGCGACCAGCCATGCCTTGAAGGCGGGCAGCGGATCCTTGGCGATCGCGGCGGCCTTTTCTTCCTTGGTCATATATTTGTCGTCGTCGCCCAGCACATGGCCGTGGAAGCGGAAGGTCTTGCATTCCAGCAGCGTCGGCCCTTCGCCATCGCGGGCGCGGGTGATGGCGTCATGGGCAGCGGCAAACATCGCCAGCGGATCATTGCCATCGACGGTGTGGCCGGGCATCCCGTAGCCGATCGCGCGTTTGGAAATGAAGTCGACCGAAGTGCCGTTTTCATAACGGGTATGTTCGGCAAAGCCATTATTCTGGCACACGAAGATCACCGGCAATTTCCACACCGACGCCAGGTTGAGCGATTCATGGAAAGCGCCAATATTGGACGCGCCATCGCCGAAATAGGCGATGGTGACGCGCCGCGACCCGTCCAGCTTCGCCGCCCAGGCCAGGCCGTTGGCGATCGGCATGGACGAACCGACGATGCCGGTGGTGACCATCACGCCGCTTTCGGGGTGAGTGAGGTGCATCGGCCCGCCCTTCCCCTTGCAAGTGCCATCGACCCGGCCGGCGATTTCCGCCCATAGGGGACGCAACGGCATATCCTTGGCCACCATGTCGTGGATGCCGCGATAAATAGTGCAGATCTTGTCATCGTCGGTCATCAGCGATGACAGGGTGGCGGGGATCACTTCTTGGCCCCGCGCCGAATAATAGGGCATGACCAGCCGCCCAAGGCGAATGGTCTTGCGGATGGCGTCGTCGTTGCGCTCGATACGGATCATGCGCCGGTAGATGTCTACCAGTTGTTCCGGGGTCGGTGCCGGGGCGTTGCTCAACTCTGCCATGATGTCCTCAGGATGGCCAATGGGATGGTCTTTGAATTGGCGTTCAGGGGGCATTGGTCAACTCGCCGGGGCGATATGTGCCGGGGGCTGGCGGCGGGCCGTCGCAGCAGGCGTTTTATGAACCGGAACGACCGCCAATTCCGCCCCGCCGATATGCGTGCCGCACTCTTGCATCGGGCAGAGGCCGGGGCATGGTGAGGCAAAAGGACCAATGACGATGACCGATCCCAACGACGATGTGCAGGCTGCCACCCGGCGCGTGCTGCAACTGGAAGCGGAACTGGAGGCCGAAGGGGCAGCGGCGACGGGCGATGACGCCGTGGCCGCTGCGCGCATGATGCTGCACCAATGGGTCGACAGCGTGGTGGCGGTTGTATCCTCGCCCGGTGTCGGGCGCGTCAGCCTGATCCATGCGGACGGCACGGAATCACGCATATCCTCCCCTGCCCTGCCGTTCCTGCTGTCGCGGCCCGCGCGCTTTGACGATCAGGGCTGATTGTCCAGCCCCGCCGCATCGCGCGCGGCGATATAACCGAACACCATCGACGGGCCGATGCTGGCCCCCGCGCCGACATAGACATTGCCCATGACCGACGCTGTAGTGACGCCGGTGGCGTAAAGCCCCGCGATCACGCCGCCCGCGCCATCGACCACCCGGCCGCGCGCATCGGTGACGACCCCGCCATAGGTGCTGACATCGCCCGGCAGGACCGGCACGGCGTAATATGGTCCCTTCGCTATCGAACCGATGGAACTGCGTTCCGAAAAGGGATCGCCCACGAAGCCGCACTTGTCATAGGCGCGTTCCCCCCGGTGGAAATCACCGTCCACGCCATCCGCGACGAAACCGTTCCAGCGGGCCACGGTCGCCGCCAGCATAGCGGGATCGACGCCGATGCTTTGCGCCAGCCCCTCGACTGTATCGGCGCGGTGCAGATAGCCGCTTTCGACCCAGTTTTCGGGGATTTTCTTGTCGATATACTGGCCCGCAACCGCATAGAGCGCGGTATATTGCGCGTCGAATATCGCCCAGCTGGGAATCGCAGGCACCGTTTCGTTCCGCCGCCGCATCGTCTCGCAATATAGCTCGTAACTGCCGCCTTCGTTCATGAAGCGGGTGCCGCTCTGATCGACCAATATGGCGTGGGGCTTGCCGGTCAGGGACTGCGCGCCGGGCGCGACGTAGAGCGCTTCCCAGCCGGGCGCGGGGGTCATCTGATAACCGACCAGCTGGTCCATCTGCGCCAGTTGCCCGCCGATGCGTTCCAGTTCGCGGTGCATTTCGCCCGTGTCGCCTTCGGGCGTCTGCGACCATTCGACTTTGGAGCCGGGAATATAGCGATCGCGCATCGCCTGATTTTGCGCAAAGCCGCCCGCATTGACCAGCACGCCCAGCCGCGCACCCACGCGCCAGGGCTGGCCGTCCTTCACCGTGACCACGCCGGTCGCCGCGCCACCTTCGATCAGTATTTCGCTGACGGGTGCGTCCACGCGCACGTCCACGCCCGCCGCCAGCGCGGCTTTGAGCATCCGCCCCTGCAACGCTGCCCCGGCAGTGGTATATTTGCGCCCCAGCAACAGGTCGCGGATCGTGCGCCCGACGATGCGCAGCAGCATCTTGCCCGACGCCTTGTTGGTGCGCTTATGCCCCTGCGCCTCCATCCCCTCGACCAGAGTCACGTTAAATTCGGCAAAGCCCTTGCGCAGCTTGTCGCGCCATGGGCCAAGTTCCTTGCGGTCGAACGGCTTGGCGACAACCGTGCGCGACGTTTTGCAGCCGCCGGGCAGCTCGTCATAATAATCGGGCCAGAAGGTCGCCCCGCGTTGCAGCGCCACGCCCTTGCCCACCAGAAAATCGACCGCGCGGGGTGCCTGGCTGACATAGGCCAGCCGCTTTTCGCGCGATGTGCCGGGCGCGGGGTGACCATCCACCACCTGCACCGCATCCAGATAGGCCATGGCCGCGTCCACGCTGTCATCGTCGCCATCGGCCAGCATGAAACGATTGGCGGGAATCCACATCACCCCGCCCGATTTGGCCGTGGTGCCGCCGACGAACGGCGTCTTTTCGAGGATGACGACCGATTTGCCCGCGTCGCGCATGACCAGCGCCGAACTCATCGACCCTGCGCCGCTGCCGACCACGACCCAGTCGACCATTTCATCAAAGCCGGTCATGTTTCGCGCTCTCCTGTGCTTTTGGTGCAGGCTATATCGGCTATGGAGTACGCCGCCATGGCCGCGCCACGCTTATCGCCCCGGCGACGTTGGCGGCGGACAAGGCCGTGATATGGGGGCAGTCAAGGAGACGACCACATGACCCGCACGCTGCCCATCTATGAAACGATCCTGCTGGAACGGCGCGGGCGGTTGCTGGTGGTGACGCTCAACCGGCCCGATGCGCTGAATGCGGTCAACCGGGTGCTGCATGACGAACTGCCCGATGCGCTGGTCTTTGCCGGGACCGACCCGGAGTCCGACGTCATCCTGCTGACCGGCGCGGGCCGCGCCTTTTCGGCGGGCGGGGACATTGCGCATATGGAACAGAGCGCCGCCGACCCGCATCTGTTCGACCATGAGGCGCGGCAGGCCAAGCGGATCGTCTTTGCCATGCTGGACATCGAAAAGCCGGTGGTGTGCCGGATGAACGGCCATGCCGTCGGGCTGGGCGCGTCGATCGCCCTGCTGTGCGACATTGTGTTCGCCGCCGATGGCGCGAAGATCGGCGACCCGCATGTCGGCATCGGGCTGGTCGCGGGCGATGGCGGCGCAGTGGTGTGGGCGCAGCGGATTGGCCTAGCCAAGGCGAAGGAATATCTGCTGACCGGCGAATTGCTGACCGCGCAAAAGGCAGCGGAGATCGGCCTCATCAACCATTGCCTGCCTGCCGGGGAACTGGACGGCGCGGTCGATGCCTTTTGCGCGAGGCTGCTGGCGGGCGCGCCCAATGCGATCCGCTGGACCAAGATCCTCACCAACATGGAGTTGAAGCGGATCGCGGGCGCGGTGATGGAAGCCGGGATCGCCTATGAATCATTGAGCGTGCGCAGCGCCGACCATCGAGAGGGGATTGCGGCGTTGAAGGAGAAGCGCGCGCCGCGCTTTACCGGCCGCTGATCAGGTCACATCCGCCAGCCGCACCCAGCGGCGCGCTTCGCTCGACAGGCGGATCGCTTCCTGCAAGCGTTCTATTTCCAGCGCTTGCGCGAAGTCGGGGGCGGCACCGCCACGGCCATGAATCGCATCGACCATCGCCTGCATCGACAGCGCCATGGGGAAGCTGGGCTGCGGTTCGCTCTGCCAGTCGAGCGCGATGCCCGGCGCGCTGTTAAAGGCGTCGGGAATGGCGATATCCTCCATCGCCCCGCCCAATTGCCCGCCTTGCAAACGGCAATCGCGCGCCGTCGGGAAGGTCGGCGACGATGCGACCAGCCGCCCCTTGTCGCCGAATATATCGATCAGCCAGCCATCATGCAGCGTCATGCTCCAGCTGATCTGCATCTGCATCGTCAGGCCGCTTTCGAACCGTAGGATGACATTGGCGAAGTCATTGGTTTCCGGCGTGATCGTGTCGCCATCGGGGAAATGCCATGTGCGCAATATCTGGCTGTCGTCCGCGACCAGTTCCGCGACCGGGCCGAACAAATGGCGCAGCATATAGAGCGCATGGCTGCCATTGTTGCGCACCGCCGACACGCCCTGCCCGCCCTGCGCGAACCAGTTATAGGGGAAATGCTTGTTGGGACTGTTGAACAGCGAAATATTGAAATGGCAGGTGCCGCCCAAGGGCGCACCGACATGGCCCGCGTCCAGCATCGCTTTCATCTGACGGTGCGCGGGCAGCCATTGGGCAAAGGCATCGACCACGCCGATGCTAGTCCCGGCCCGCCAGGCCGCGTCGATCGCTTTCGCCCCGGCCCAGTCGGGAGCATGGGGACTGGCATTATAGACATGTGTCCCGTTCGCCAGCGCCGCCAGCACCATCGGCAGGCGGACGCCGGGCCGGGTGCCGAGGTCGACAATGTCGATGTTCGGGTCGGCGCACATCTCCGCCGCGTTCCAGAAGGCGCGCGGCAGGTTCAGCCGGGCCGCCGCCGCGCGCGCGGTTTCCTCCCGCGACGTGCAGATCGCCGTCACCTCCACGCCCGGTATCGCGCGCCAGGCGGGCAGATGCGCGAAGGCACCCCAGGCGGCGCTGACGATGCCGACGCGCAGGGGCTTCATTCTATGGTGCCAAGCACCGTGCCGACTTCATAGGTTTCGCCGGGCGCGGCAATGATGCGCAGCGTGCCGCTGGCCGGGGATTCCACTTCATTGGCCGACTTGTCGGCTTCCAGCAAATAGAGCGGCTGGCCTTCGGTCACCTGCGCGCCGTCTTCGGCCAGCCACTCTGCAATCTGGGCTTCGGTCATCGAAAAGCCGATCTTGGGCAGCAATATGTCGGTCGCCATGGTCTTGTCCCCTCACGCAAACAGGAATGTCTTTCAGGCACCTGTCATGCCCGTTCCGGCGACCATGCGGCAATGCGCGGGGGCGATGGCGCGACCGATATCGTTGCCGCGATAGCGCGCGCGCTCAGTAACCCCGGCTGTCGGTCCAATCCTCCGTCTCGCCGGGCTTGTATGTTTTGCCGGGAATCTTGCCCGACCCGGTTTTGAGGTCAAAGCCGATCGGGTCCGCCCCGCCCTCTATCCCCACGCCGAACGCCGACAGCGCCCAGCTGGTCATGACATAATGGCCAATCGAAAAGACCAGATCCATTTGCTGCTTCTTGTCGAAATGGCGGCCCAGCACCGCCCATGTCGCGTCGCTGATCGTGCCGTCGGCGATCAGTTCACCGACCGATCGCAGCACGGCGTCGTCCGCCTCGTCCCAATTGCCGCCCGCCGGATAATCGCGGATCGCGGCAATATCCTCAAGGCTAAGCCCCGCGTTCAGGCCATAGCCGACATGATTATGCCATTCATAGGCGGACTTCACCAACCAGGCGACGCGCAGGATCAGCAGTTCCAGATGCCGGGTGGACAGGGTGTTGGACATCAACAGATGCTTGCCCCAGATATTATAGACCTTCCCCAGATCGGGGTGGTTGGCCATCACCATCAGCACGTTGGTTTTCGACCCTTCCTCCCACGCATTGGGTTCGCCCCAATAGGCAAAGACTTCGCGCGCGTCGTCGGTCCAGTCGGCACGGGGCAGCGGCAATATGCGGGGGGTGATGGTCGTCATGGTCGGGACACTCCTTGGGTCAGGGCAGCCGCCTCCGCCGCGCAGTCCGCCGGTTTGGCGGTCGCGCGGGTGGCTTCACGGCGGGCGGCCTTCAGGTCTTTCTGAAATTGCGGATCAGCGTTCAGCCGGGCGAGCGTCGCAGCGGCGGCCAGCCGCCCTTCCTCGGTATCGCTGAGCCAGTGGGCGTTGCAGATGCGGCGGCTGTCGCCGAACGCACGGCCGCGCGCGACCAGCACGGGGGCAAGGTCCGGGCGCAACTGCGCCAGCATCAGCCCCCAGCCATAGCCGATCGCGCTGTGGCCCGACGGGTAGGATCCGTCCTTGCGCAGCGCCGCTTCCATGTCCGGCGTGCAGGTCAGCTCGCCGTTGACCATGAAGGGGCGCGGGCGGGCATAACGTTGCTTGACCGCGCCGGTGGAGCGGCCAAAGTCCGAAATCGTCCGGCGCAACAGCCTGTCCAGCCGGGGCGTCGTGTCCGGGCCGATCGCAATGCCGAGCGCGCAGGAAAATGTCGCGGTGGCGCGCGGCCCGAACAGATCGGCGTCCGCCGTCGCCAGCGTCCAGCGTGAACCACCCTGCAGCGCCAGCGCAGCGCGTGACGCCTCCTCATCGCGCGCCTGCGCCGGTGAACCGGGCGCAGGCGGCGGCGGCGCAAAATCGGGCGGCAGCACTGCATCCTTCAGATAGCCCGCGCCCAGCCGGGATGGTGCCATGGGCGTTTCCGCCGCGATGGCGGTGCTGGACAGCGCCAGCAGCAGGCAACCGGAAAAATAGGATTTCATCGCGCCTACAGCCCCTCTACCAGCAATGCCCGATAGGGCGCAGCCTTGTCGCGCAATGGTATAATCTTTTGATATTCATCACTATTATACCATGCACGCGCTTTGTCCGCGTCAGGAAACGCCAGGATGATGACACCATCAGGCGCATCCCCCTCCAACGTGTCGAGCGCGCCATAGACCGCCAGCGGCTTCAGCCCATATTCGGCCACGAAATGCGCCGCCTGCGCCCGGTTTGCCGCACTATAGGCGTCCATCGCTGCCTGATCGACGATCGGCCCTTCACGGGTGAAGATAAAATAGGCTGTCATTGTCCATCTCGCTGTCTGTTTTACCCATGCGTCGCATGGTTGATCGCCGCTCCGTTCCAACCGCCTGCCGATGCGAAATCGGCGCGGCAGGACCGGCTGGCGACCCAGGCGAGAATAGTGCTGGGAAAGCCGACCAGCAACGCCCAACGCATCGCCATGCCCAGCGAATCCTCGCCATAGATCGGGCGCAATATGTCGCTGAGCCAGCCGACCAGCACCGGCCCGCCGCCAAGGCCAATAACCTGAATCGACACCATCAGCACCGCAATCGCGGTGGCGCGCGACCGAGACGGGACCAGCCCCGCCACCACCGCCATCAGCGGCGCGGCGGACAGCCCGCCGATCAGCATGTTGAGGCCATAGAGCGGGAACACCCGGTCGGCAGAGCCGGTCAGGATCAGCCAGCCGATGCCGGTCGCCAACGCGCCGCTGATCATCAGCATCCACACATACCAGCGCATGTCGCGCCGCCCCAGAAAATCGGCCAGCGGCCCGCCGATCGTGTGGCCGATGGCGGAGCCGAAGAACAAAGCGCCGCCCATCTGCAACCCGGCTTCGTTGGCGGGCATCCCGTGCGTCCGCTCCATGAAGGCAGGCGCCCAGCTAATGAAACCCATGGTCAGCAACGCATTGAGCGAGGCGGCGAGGATGAGCGGCGGCAGCGTGCGGATCGCCATCAGTTCGCGCGCGGTCTTGAGGAAGGAGGCCGGTGGGCCTGTCTCCACCGGCGCGCCATCGGCCAGCCCCGCGCGGGTATCGCGCAGGGTGAACCAGACGATAGGGGCCAGGATGAAGCCGGGAATACTGGCGAACATCAGCGTGTTGCGCCAGCCATATTCATGCACGGCCCAACCGCCCACCGCCGGGCCAAGGAAGGTGCCGAGCGATGCGCCGAGCAGGAAGATGGAGAGCGCGGTCGCGCGCTGGCGAACGGGGAACAGGTCGGCGATCCACGCCTGCGACGGGGCCGTATAGCCCCCTTCGCCAAGGCCGATGCCCGCCCGCCCGATCAGCAGCACCCAGAAGCTTTTGGCCGCGCCGCAGACGATGACCGCCGCGCTCCACAAGGTCGCGGCGAGCGCGACGATCTTGCGCTTGGACCAGCGGTCGGCCAGCCGGGCCAGCGGAATGATCGCCACGATATAGACAATGGCGATGATCATGTCCTTGACCATGCCGATCGCCGCGTCCGACAGACCCAGTTCACGGCGGATCGGTTCGACCATCACTACCATCAGATAGCGTTCGCCCTGCACCGACGCGGACACCAGCACCATGATGAACAGGAACCAGGACCGATAGGCCATGCTGGGCAGCGCTTCTGATAGCGCGGGCGCGCGCGGTTCGATGTCGGCCATAAATTTCCTCGCCTTTATCGTCTGTCGGGAGTGGGCCTACATCGCCGCCGTGTCGGCGGTCGGGCGGATCAGGATTTGCGATACGTTCGCCCTTGCGGGCAATGAGGTGATGAAAAGGATCGCTTGCGCGATGTCGTCGGGCTGCATCGCGCTGTCCTTCCCCACATGGTCGGTCATCGCCGCGCGCATCGCCGGATCGCTGATGCCGTCCGCCACCTCCGTCGCGGTCGCGCCCGGCTCCACGATAGCGACGCGGATGCCCGCCCCGCCTACTTCCTGCCGCAGGCTTTCAGTCAGGCCGGTCAGGCCGAACTTGCTGGTGGAATAGGGACCAAACAGCCCCGCCGCGCGCCGCCCGGCAGTGGAGGAAATGTTGATGATGTCGCCGCTGCCC
Source organism: Sphingobium sp. KCTC 72723 (assembly GCF_014280435.1). Lineage (NCBI taxonomy): Bacteria > Pseudomonadati > Pseudomonadota > Alphaproteobacteria > Sphingomonadales > Sphingobiaceae > Sphingobium > Sphingobium sp. KCTC 72723. The sequence continues at coordinate 2,471,611 of NZ_CP060388.1, forward strand.
TGAGCTTTCATCGGGCCGATCGCCGCCTTACAGGTGTAGAGCGTGCCGAGCAGGTTGATGTCGATCACGCGGCGCCATTCGTCGAGCGACAGGCTTTCCACCCCGCCCGACTGGATGACACCGGCGGAATTGACGAGAATGTCGATGCGGCCAAGCTGTGCGACAGTGTCGGTCACGGCGCGGGTTGCCTCCGCCTCCACCGCCACGTCGCCGGGCAGGGCGATGGCCTTGCCACCCGCGCCATGGATGCGATCGACCAGTGCGCCGAGCCGGTCGACGCGCCGGGCCGACAGCGCGACCGTTGCCCCGGCCTGCGCCAGCGCCAGTGCGGCGGCTTGCCCGATGCCCGACGACGCGCCTGTCACCAGCGCGACCTTTCCTGCAAGGCTGCCTGCCATATCCGATCCTCTCCTGCCTGTTGCGGCGATGATCACCCGAAGGCGCATCGCCGCACAAGGCGAGCGGGCGACATATCGCTCAGGCGTCCTCCTCGCTCATCCAGCGGACCAGATGCTGCATCGGGAACATGCCGTCATGGGTGCCGCCCGCGACATGCTTCGCCGCGCCGCCCAGCCGCACCACCCGCTGCGCCCCCGCGCTGGCCAATCGGTCGCGCAAGTCTGTCTTGCGTTCGGGCGGATAGACGCCGATCGTCTGGGTCGCGACGTTCACATATTTGATCGCAGCGTCCAGAGACGCGACATGGACGACATTGGCGGTCTTGTTGCTGGGGTGGAAATCGACCGGCTCGTCGGTCAGGATGACAAGGCCGCGCCCGTCGGGCTTGCCCCAGACCTTGCAGTCGTCGCCCATCAGTTGCAACATTTCGATCTCGTCGCGTATTTCGCGCGGCGGGGGCGGTGCGTCGGCGGACGCGGTTTCGCGGTCCAACGCCAGCCGGTCGGCGAGGCGGGCGCAGAAATCCTCCACCCCGGCCCGGTCGCCCTCGACGAACAGGAAGCGGCTGGCAAGGCAGGCTTCCTGGTTCATGGTCGCGACGTCGATCGCGGCGGATTCGGCGACGTCGGCGATCACGTCAGGGTGGAAGCCTTCGGGACCGATCATTGAAATCGACGTCTTGGGATCGAACGACACCATCTGAAGGCCGGGACCGATATATTGGATGACGTTCCTGATCGCGTCGCCGCCGCCCCAGGCGACGATCCGGTCGAAATATTGCGGGCGGTAAAGCGTCCCTTCGATCCGCGTGTCGCCGCCGCGCCAATAGACTGCCGACATGGACTGGACCACCGGGTGGCTGGGGTCGACTTCCGCCATGGTGCGCAGCATAGCGACGCAGGTGAAAGGATCGCTCGACGGCATTTTGTAGAGGTTGACCGCCTTGACCAGCGCGCCCTGCGCGATGGAGGAGATGCAGCCGGTGGGGGAATTGCCCGCCAGCATATGCACCATGCGCAGGGGGAAGGCGCGCAGCGATCCGCGATTGCCATGCGCATCAGTGCGGTCGACCCAGCGATCCAGCGCCTGCGGGTTGAGGAAGCTGGATTCGATGCTGCCCATCAGCCCGTCCCGCGTCAGGAAATGCTTTGCCCGGCGGAAGAGATTTTCGACCACGCGGCGCGGCAACGGGTTGACCTTGACCGTATGTTCCAGCGCCTCGCGCAGATGGGGATTGGTTTCAAAGTCCATCCGCTTGCCCGCTTCGACCAGAAAATCGACGATCTCGGTCGTCGGCACGTCGTAGAGCGGTGGCAGTTCGGATCGCGGCGTCACCAGCGCGTTGAGGTCGATGGCGGGAGTGGCAAAATCCACGCCCAGATCGCGCAAGCGGTGGCGGACCGCGTCGCCCTGGACCAGCGTGCCGCGCACGAAATGGGCGACGGGGATCGCGGCAGGCGCGGCGTCTATGGCGGCGCTTTTCTCAAGGACAGTCATGCTACACCTCTTACATAAGCGTCGACCGTGCCTGCGCAGCCGATCTTGTCGTCGCCTTCCAGATCCGCGAACCGAGCGATGTCGTCGCGGATCGACGGGCCGCTATTGCCGCAGGCGCAGGGCCGGTAGTCGAGCGCGATCCTGTCGCCAGTAATGACCCCGCCCCAGCGACCATCGAGCGAGAGGTCGAAGAAAGCAGCGCGTCCTTCGACCTCCCCCTGCCCATCATGGTCGAGCAGCGCGTCGCCATCCTTGTTCAGGATCATCGGCACGATCCATGGCGGGACATGATAGCGCCCGCCGTCCCGGCATTTGGGCATCCCGCTGTTGAGTTCCTGCATCGAATAATTCTGGAAATGGCGCCCTTGCGGGATGTTGAACGTGTCATGCACGAACTGCTGATAATCATCGGGCAGTTGCGCCCGCTTGAGGCCGCCGCCGATATAGATGCAGTTGTCGGGGTTGAAATCCTGCGCGCTATAGCCGCGTTCCCGCACTTCCCTCGCGACATGATAGAGCGCGTTCCACATGCCTGCGATATAGAGTTTGTCGGCGCGATGTTCGATTATGGCGTCAGCGGCGATATGGACGGCGCGGTCCATCGCGTCCTGCCGCACGCGCGACGTGTCCTCCAGCTCGGCAATGTCCGCGGGCAGCGCGGTGCCGTCGGCAATGCCCTTGCGCAGCACGACCATGCGGGTCAGCGACCCGACGGTGATCGGCGGGACGGGATATTGGAACATAGGCTTGGCCGGATCGCCAAAGGCGTCGCGCTGGGCTTCACCGATGATGTCATTCTTTGGGACTTTGGCCACCGGAGCGAGGCCCATGATGCGGCGGTCGCGATTGGGCTGCACCCCCGATCCCCAGGCGAACACATTGACGGTGTCGATTTTCGACCAGTCCATGTCGGCCTGCGACGCGATCAGCATCGCGGATTTGCCAGTGGTGCCACTGGAACAGGACACATAATGGCCCGCTGCGGCCAGCCGGTCGATCCATTCATCGACATTGCTGATGCCGTCCAGATCCACGCCTGTGACAGGGTGCGCGGAAATCGTGTTCAGCCACTGGGTCAGCTTGTCCCACCGTTCCTGCATCAGCCACGCTTCGGGATAGCTTTTATAGGCGGTGTGCGGGAACAGCAGCTTGACCGCATCGTCCAGCGATCCGACCGCGTCGATCCCCGCTTCGCGTGCGCGGTGGCCGAGCAGGCGGATGACGTCCTTCTTTTCCTGAAAACGTTCGTCCAGCGCCGCGACCTGCGCATCGCGCAATTGCGTGTGGGGAATGTTGAACCTGGTATCCGAACCGGCGAGTTCGGTCAGGCGATCGACCTGCACACCCATATCCTTCTCCTTGCCTGAAAAGCGTCGATGCTTTAATAGCACCTGATACGTTTCATTATTCACGATTCGCAACTTTGCGCAAGGGCCATAATGATGCTGGTCATGGACAGCTTCTCCCCCGACCGAACCGGACGCGCCGGACGCCCCACTGCGCAACAGGCACAGGCGCGCCATGCGCAGTTGCTCGACACCGCGCTCGACATGTTCCTCGACAAGGGGTTCGAGCTGACGACGATGGAGGGGATTGCCGCTGCCGTCGGCATGACCAAGCGGACGATCTATGCGCGCTACCCGGAGAAGGCGGCGCTGTTCCTGGCGGCGGTCAGTCGCGCGATCGAGCGGACGGCGACCCGGCCCGACGCGATGCGCGCGGTGGAGAGCGATGATCTGGAAGCGACGCTGATCGCGCTGGCGCGGCTGCGCATCGCGGACCTTTCCACACCCGAAGGCGTGCGGCTGCGGCGGATCGTCACGACCGAATCCTACCGCTTTCCCGAAATATTGATGCTGTCCTACGACCATGGCGCGCGGCCGGTGGCCGATTATCTGGTCGACCTGCTGCGCCGTCACGATAGCGCGGGGGCGGTTTGCGTGGCGCGGCCGGACATGGCAGCCAGTCTGTTCCTGACCATGGTGCTGGGCGGCCCCGTGCGGCTGATCGCATCGCCCCAGGCCATGAGCGCGGCGGAAATCGACGATTGGGTGCAGGCGGCGGTCCGCCTGTTCCTCAACGGTGTCAGACGGACATAATATAACGACAGGAGACGAGGATGGGATCGGCCTATTGGGGAGAATTGCGGACGCATTGGCGACCGCTGCTTGCCGCGACGATGGGACTGGGGTTCGGCATCGGCCTGTCCGCCTATACGATGAGCCTGTTTGCGCCCAAGTTGATTGCCGAGTTCGGCTGGACCCGGTCGCAATTCGCGCTGCTGGGCAGTTTCGGGCTGCTGATGCTGATCGCGCAGCCGATCACCGGGCGGCTGACCGACCGTTTCGGGGTGCGCGCGGTGTCCGCCGTCGGCGTGCTGGCGGGGCCGAGCGCCTATATCGCCTTTGCGATGCAGCCCGGCAGCATCCGCGCCTTCTTTGCCATTGCCATGTTGCAGATCATCGTCGGCACGCTGACCACATCGCCGGTCTATACGCGGATCGTGGCGGAGCGGTTCGACCGGGCGCGGGGGCTGGCCTTTTCCATCGTCATGACCGGGCCGCCGCTGGTGGGGGCCGTCATTGCCCCGTTGCTGGGCGGGTTCATCGAAAGCGAGGGGTGGCGCAACGGCTATCTGCTGATCGGCGGAGTCACCATGGTGTTCGGCCTGATCGCGGTGTTCATGACGCCGCCGCATATCGGGGTTCATGCCGCGCCCGATGCGCCGGTCGAACCCAAGGCGGGCTATGGCGTGATCCTGCGCAATCCTGCTTTCTGGGTGCTGATCGTCGGCATGATATTGGTGAATTTCCCGCAAGGGCTGGTTTCGGCGCAGATGAAGCTGGTGCTGATGGACAGCGGCGCACCGTCGCAGACCGCGACCTGGCTGATTTCCATCTATGCGATCGGCGTGCTGATCGGCCGCTTCGCCTGCGGCCTGTCGCTCGACCGGATGCAGCCGCATCATGTCGCCGCGCTGGCGCTGTCGATGCCAGCGATTGGCATGGCGCTGATGGCGTCGTCCTTCGACGCGACCATCGTGCTGGCGCTTTCCGTCGCGATGATGGGGCTGGCGCAGGGCGCGGAGGGCGACATTGCCGCCTATCTGGTGTCGCGCCGCTTTGGGCTGGGCGTGTTCAGCCTGGTCATGGGGCTGGTCGGCGCATCGATAGCGGGCGGCGCGGCGCTGGGATCCCTGACGCTCAGCTATACGCTGGGCCTATGGGGCAGCTATGCGCCGTTCCTGGCGATCAGCGCGTGCGTGACGATCGTGGGGGCCGCTTTGTTCCTGACATTGGGCCATGGTCCGCGCAGGATGGAGGCCGTAAGCGCATGACGGATCGAGCGAAAGTCGCCGTCGTCACGGGCGCAAGCGCGGGCATAGGCAAGGAGGCGGCGCGCGCCTTGTTGCAGCAGGGGTGGCGGGTGATCGGCGTCGGGCGCGACCCGGCACGCTGCGCAACGGCAGAGGCGGAGCTGGCCGCCCTGCCCGGCGCGGATTTCGCCATGATCCGGGCAGACATGGCGCTGCTGGCGGAAACCGCGCGGGCGGCGCGGGAGATTGCAGCGATCGCGCCGCAAATCGACGCGCTGCTCAACAATGCGGGCGGGGTGATGGCGGAACGGATCATCACCGCAGAGGGGCATGAGGCGACTTTTGCGTCCAACCATCTCGCCCCGTTCCTGCTGACGCAGATATTGCTGCCCAATCTGGTGGCAGCAGCGGCGCAGTCACAACCCGGCGCGGTGCGGGTGGCGGCGGTATCGTCCACCGGCCATGAGCATTGCGACGGGATCGCATGGGACGATCTGAGCTTTGCCGAGGGGTTCGTCGGGGGGGCGGCCTATTGCCATGCCAAGCTGGCGAACATTCTGTTCATCCGAGAACTGGCGAAGCGGTTGGAAGGCACGGGCGTCGTCGCCCATGCGATGCATCCCGGCGTGGTGGCCAGCAATTTTGCCACCCACTGCGACGGACCGATGCGTGCCTATATGGAATCGATCGCCGACCGGGCGCTGACCCCGGCACAGGCCGCAGATACGCTGGTGTGGCTGGCCAGCGGGGCGGAGCCGGGCCAGTCGAGCGGCGGCTATTTCCACCTGCGGCAGGCCGTACCCTGTTCGGCGGCGGCGCAGGACGATGCCGCCGCCGCGCGATTGTGGGAGGTGAGCGCGGCAATCGTCGCGGGCTATTGAAAGCGGGCGATGACCTGCGGCAGGTCGGCGGTGGTGCGGATGCCGGGGGCCGCCTGACAGACCGCCGCCACCGCGTTGACGGCGCGATGGGCAGTCAGGCCGGGGGTGAAGGCGGCATAATCTTCCGGCGCGACGGGGAAGCTGATGGCGACATCGAGCGGGGTGTCGCCCTGCACCAGGATGCGCCAGCCCGACGGGCGCAAGTCCCAGTCGGTGCGGTCAATGTCCCGACCGCAATACCAGTTGGCGCGGAAGCGCAGGACCGGCTGACCATGGCGCAGGCCCGATATGGTGATGCGCTGCGCCGCGACGGTGCCGGCCACAATCGTCCCGGCGGCAATGGCGATGTCACGGGTGGCCACGCCCATTTCGCCGACCGCGTCCCATGCGTCGATGGCAATCCCCGCCGCGTCGGCCAGTTGCGCCAGCGATCCGGCGAAGTCGCCCTTTACATGGTCGATCTGGCGCGGGTCGAACGTGCGCGGGGCGCGGCCAAAGCCCATGATGTTGAACAGCAGGTCGGGCGAGTCCCGGCTCGACAGATCGGCATATTCGTCGATCGTCAGCAAATCGAGCCGCCGCGACAGCGAGAGCAGCGGGATCGGCAGGGCTTCGGTGATGAAACCGGGGCTGGAGCCGGTGCTGTAGATCGACGTGCCGCCCGCGCGGCAGGCCGCCTCGATCCTGTCACGGACGGTAGCGTCCATGGAAGCGGGATGATGGAAATCGCCACGCGTCGTGACGACATTCTTGCCCGACGCGAGCAGGCGGCACAGTTCGTTCATGTCCGTTCCCTGCCGCATATAAAGGACGCAATCGGCATCCATGGCGACCAGATCATCTACCGATCCCGTCGCGATCACGCCGCACGGGTCGATGCCCGCGATCACGCCTGCGTCCCTGCCCCGCTTGGCGTCGGAATTGACCCACAGGCCGACCAGATCGAGCGCGGGATGTTCGATCAGGGTGCGGAGCGCGCGGGTGCCGACATTGCCGGTCGCCCACTGGATCACCCGGTATCGCCTGCTGGCTGTCATTGCCTCTCCTCTTCCGGGCATCATGGCCCGATATAGTTGATCATGCCCTGTTGCGGGTCGGGCGTGTCGGTGCGCCAGCGGACCGACCCGAACGGTCGTTCCAGCCGCCGCCGCACGCGCAGGTCGCCATGCTTGTGGAAGGAGCGGGCGTGCAGCTGAATGTCCTTGTCCGCCTGGGTGAAGCGTTCGCGCATGTGCAGATAATCGCCCCAGGTCGGGCATTGATAGCGCTCGGTCCACTGCGCCGGGTCGGCAATGTCGCGCGATATGGACCAGTTGAAACCGCCGTTGCGCAACCGGGTGCGCTGCACCTGCAACATCGCGCCGTAGAAATCGCGTGCCTGCGCCGGATCCACATCATAGTCGATTTCGATGATGATCGGTCCCGACCGGCGAGTCAGCGCCATGCCGACTTCGGGTTCATTGTTGAGCAGGAAGGGTTCGACATCGGCTTCGTTGGTGTCGGGCAAGGGCAGCAGCAGCCCGATCAGCGGCAAGGCCGCAAGCGCCAGCCCCGAAAGATACAGCGCGCCATCGACAGCGATCTGGCCCGCGATCCAGCCCCATATCGCCGCGCCGATGGCAATGCCGCCGGTCAGTGCCGAAGAAAAGAGCGAGAGCGCCCGTGCCGTTACCCAGCGCGGCGCGGCCAGTTGCACCGCGACGTTGAACAGGGCGATGGTCAGGATATTCGCGCCGCCCGCGATGCACAAGGCAAGGCAGGTAAGCGGTACGGAGCGGCTGAAGCCCACCAGCGCGAGCGCCGCACCACTGACCAGCGCCAGAATGGTGACGGTGCGCTGCGTCCCGAAACGGTCCCGGCATGGTCCCACCAGCAATGCGCCGCCAACCGCACCGACGCCACTCGCCCCCAGCAACAGGCCGAAAGTGCTGGCGTCGCCGCCCAGCAATTGTTTGGCGATGAGCGGCGCGAGCGCGGCAGACGATGCCCCCGCCAGACCGAACAGGAAGGCGCGGACCAGCACGGTGCGGATCGGCGCAGCGTGGAGCGCATAGCGCGCGCCCGACACGATCGCGCGGTGAATCTGTTCGGGCGGCAGGCGGGAGGAAACATGGCGGCGCTGCCACAGGAAGAAGGCAATGAACAGCGGCAGATAACCGATGGCATTGACCGCAAAGGCCGCATGGGCGCCCGCCGCCAGCACGATCACCCCGCCGATCGCGGGGCCGAAACTGCGCGCGACATTATAGCTGATCGTGCCGAGGGCGATGGCAGCGGGGAGATGGTGCGCGCCGACTTGTTCGCTGATGGAGGATTGCCATGCGGGGGAATAGAGCGCGACCCCTGCCCCGATCAGCGAACAGAAGGCCAGCAGCATCCAGGGCGAACTATAGCCCGCCCATGCCAGCAGGGTCAGGATGGTTGCGCAGATCATGGAGAAAGCAAGGCCCGCCATGGCGATCCGCCGCCGGTCGAACATGTCGGCCAGCGCCCCGGCGGGCAATGCCACCAGCATCAGCGGCAGCATCAGCGCGCTTTGCACCAGTGCCACCATGCCGGGCGAGGGCGTGAGCCGGGTCATTTCCCATGCCGCGCCGACGCCCAGGATCAACTGGCCGAAATTGGACAGCAGGCTGGCGGTCCAGATGCGGCGAAACACAGGTTCGCGCAGCGGCGCAAAGGTGCCGCCCGACGACCGTTCATGCCCTGCATTGCCCATCCTGACTCCTTTGCCCTTTACCTCCGCTCTACCTTGGGCAGGCGGCCTGTCCCCCGTCCATCCTGCACGCCCCCTGCCCTGCCATCAATCGCCCGCGCGATTGGGGAAGCAGGTGCTTCCATGCGATAGCCGGGGCAACAATCCACAGGAGACGCGCCTTGGCAGAGGCCTATATCATCGACGCGGTCCGCACCCCGCGCAGCATTAGCAAGCTGGGCAAGGGCGCGCTGTCGCATTTGCACCCCCAGCATGTGGCAGCGACGGTGCTGCGCGCGATCCGCGACCGCAACGGCATCGACACGGCCGATGTCGACGACATCATCTGGGGCACCAGTGCGCAGATGGGGTTGCAGGGCGGCGACATGGGGCGGATGGCGGCGCTGGACGCAGGTTATGACCAGCGCGCATCGGGCGTGACGTTGGACCGTTTCTGCGGCAGCGGGCTGACCGCGACCAACCTGGCCGCCGGGCAGATCATGGCCGGGATGGAGGATCTGGTAGTAGCAGGCGGGACCGAGATGATGTCCCACGTCATGTCCTATGGCCAGTCGCTGCGGGAGGCAGGCGTGCCGTCTGTCGGCGGCCTTGGCACCGGCAATATGCGCTTGCAGGCGAAGCATCCCCAGTCGAACCAGGGCGTCGCCGCCGACGCGATCGCGGCGATGGAAGGCATTACGCGCGAACAGCTCGACGCCTTTGGCGCGGAAAGCCAGCGGCGGGCAGGCATCGCGATACAGGAGGGCCGCTTTGCCCGGTCGACCGTGCCGGTGGTGGACGATGATGGCGCGATCATATTGGCGCATGAGGAATATCCCCGGCCCGGCACGACCGCCGCGCAGCTGGCGCAGTTGAAGCCAGCCTTTGCGGCGTTTTTCGACATGCCGTCGCGGGCGGACGGGCCGACTTTTCGCCAGCTCATCAACCAGAAATATCCTGATCTGGACATCACGCCGCTACATCATGCCGGAACGTCTTCGGGCGTGGTCGATGGCGCAGCGGCGATCCTGCTGGCGTCGGCCGATTATGCGCAGCGCCACGGCCTGAAACCCCGCGCGCGGATCGTGGCGACTGCCAATATGGGGGACTGCCCGACGCTGATGCTGAACGGCCCTGTGCCTGCCGCGCGCAAGGTGTTGGCGCGGGCGGGGTTGACCATCGCGGATATTGACGTGTTCGAGGTCAACGAAGCCTTTGCAGTGGTGACGGAAAAGTTCATCCGCGACCTTGGGATCGACCGGGCGAAGCTCAATCCCAATGGCGGGGCGATCGCGCTGGGCCATCCGATCGGCGCGACCGGGGCAGTGCTGATCGGCACCGCGCTGGACGAGCTGGAACGGACGGGCGGGCGCTATGCCCTGATCACCATGTGCGCGGCAGGCGGCATGGCGCCAGCGATCATCATCGAACGTGTCTGAACCCCGACCCCAAATAACGCCACCCTGCCATTTGGAGGACGAGCTTTCTTTCGTTTCGCCACGGTGGCGCTATGGTGCGACGACGATGACCAAGCCGATTGACGATCTGATCGCGGAAAACCCCACGGCGCTCAAGCGCAATGCGTCGCTGAAACTGACAGTGATCGCGCGGCAGTTGCGCGCCCATTTCGACCAGAGCGTGGTGCGGTTGGGCGTGACCCGATCGCAATGGACCGTGATCGCGGCAGTGGCGCGGCATCCCGGCGCGACGCAGCGGGAAATCGCCAACATGCTGGAAATCGCCGAGGCGTCGGCCGGGCGGCTGATCGACCGGCTGTGCGCCGACGGGTTGCTGGAACGCCGCGCCAAGGATGACGACCGGCGCGCCCATGCCGTGTTCCTGACCGAAACGGGCAAGACGATCACCACACAATTGGCGGGCATCGCGCGGGAGAATGAGGAAGTCGCCTTTGCCCGCTTCGATGTCGATGACCTTACGCGCTTCAACGCGCTGCTGGACATGATTTCGGAAAATATCGCCAAATAGCAAAAGGGCCGCTTCCTTGTGGGAAGCGGCCCTTTTTGCGTCAGGTTGCCGGTGTAATCAGTGCGCGGTCAGCAGGTCGCGCTTGGACAGGCTGGTGACCAGCTTGCCATCGGCAGCGGCCAGGCTGGCGGCGGGAACGACGACCATCTTGCCATTGAGGATGATCTGCGCCGCGCCATCGGCAGCGACGCGATAGACGGCGGCCAGGCGGTCGCCCGACGCGGTATAGAGCATCTTGCCTTTATAGTCGGTGGCGCTGACCGCAGCGGCGGAAGACAGCTGTACCGCGTCGTCGGCAGCCGCGACCTGAGGGGCGGTGGCGACAGCGAGAGAGACAGTCAGGATGATATTGGCAAAAGCAGACATGGCGAACCTCTGGTCAAAAAGGGATAGTGATTCATTTAATACTAAGGCAGGTTAGTAGTTTGCCAAAAATATGTCAACCTAGCTTAGTATATTTTTTGCAGCTGCGAACGAACGAGGGCGCGCCGGTTGCCCGACGCGCCCTTTGCGACAGCATAGGATGATAGGATTCAGCGCGGCGGAAAGCGGATCGCGCCGTCGATGCGGAACGTCTGGGCATTGATATAGCTGTTGCGCGCCAGTTCCATGGCGAGGCTGGCAAATTCGTCCGGCTGGCCGAGGCGACGGGGGAAAGGCACCGATTTTTCCAGATTTTCATACATGGGCGGGTTCATTTCCTTGAACCGCAGCATCGGCGGAGTAGCGAAAATGCCGGGCATGATCGCATTGACCCGGATGCCCAGGTCCATCAGGTCGCGCGCCATCGGCAGGACCATGCCGTTGACCCCGGCCTTGAGCGATCCATAGGCGATCTGCCCCACCTGCCCGTCCTCTGCCGCTGCGCTGGAGGTCAGGATGATGCTGCCCCGTTCATTGTCCACCAGCGGATCGAGCGAGGCCATGCCGAGCGCGGAAATGGACGCCATACGATAACTGGCGACCAATATCCCTTGCGCGGAAAGGGCGTAATCTTCGGTCGAGAGGCGTTTGAAGCCGCCGCTTTCCTTGTCCTTCGACACGGTCTTGCCGCCCTTCGACACCATGGCGCAATGAACGAGCAGACGTTCCTGCCCTTGCGTTGCGCGGGCCTGGTCGAAACCGGCGATCGCGCTTTCCTCCGAAAGTATGTCCACCTTGCAGAACGTCGCGCCGACCTGCTCCGCGATTTCCTGCCCCTGATCCTGATTGATATCGAAGATCGCGACCTTCGCACCCGCAGCACGCAAGGCCTTTACCGTGGCAAGGCCAAGGCCCGATGCGCCGCCGGTGACGATGGCGGCAAGCGAAGAGTCAATGATCATGGCGGTCCTCCGGTATCTTTCCACCTGCCGCTATCGGCCCGTAAAGCGTGCCGCTCAATCCCCCGCCCACCATATCGCAGCGGCGGTGACAGGCCGCTTTGCATCGTGCCTGCGATAGCCCGCATCCAACAGCCTGTCGGGTCTTGCAGCGGTGGCCCCAGCTTCTACCCTTTGCCCATGACATGCGTCGCGTCGTGCGACGAGCGAGGGGATCGGGACAGACTATGACCCAGGTGATGAAGGGCGTGCGCGTTCTGGAAGTGGCGCAATTCACCTATGTGCCAGCCGCAGGCGCGATACTGGCCGACTGGGGCGCAGACGTCATCAAGATCGAGCATCCGGTGCGCGGCGACACGCAGCGCGGATTTCTGAACATGGGTGGCGTGACGCTGGACCCCCTGCGCCACACATTGTTCGAACATCCCAATCGCGGCAAGCGCAGCGTGGGCATCGACCTGTCGACGGCGGAGGGGCAGGAAGTCCTGTACGAGCTGGCCAAGACGGCGGACGTATTCCTGACCAATTACCTGCCGCAGGTAAGACAGAAGAACAAGTTCGACATCGAGCATATTCGCGCGGCCAACCCCGACATCATCTATGCGCGGGGGAGCGCGCTGGGCGACAAGGGGCCGGAACGGCTGGTCGGCGGGTTCGACGGCACCTGCTTCTGGTCGCGCAGCGGCGTCGCTTATGCCATGACGCCCGAAGGGATGCCCGGCCCGTTGACGCAGGGCATTCCCGCATTCGGCGATTCTATCGGCGGGATGTTCATTGCAGGGGGCATATCGGGCGCGCTGCTGCACCGGGAAAAGACCGGCGAGGCGACCGAACTGGACGTATCGCTGTTAAGCGCGGCCTGGTGGGCGTCGGGCGCGCTGATTTCGCAGGTGATGGAAACCGGGATCGAGACGCGCAACGGGATGCCGACATCGGGCGGATCGCTGCGTAACCCGTTCATGGGCAATTTCCGCACATCCGACGGCGGCACGATTAATCTGTGCATGGTCAGCCCCACCGGCCTGATCGCCGACACCTTCGCGCATATGGGCGTGCCGGAAGCGGCGGACGATCCGCGCTTCAAGGATGTATTGTCGCTGATCGACAATGCGGGCGCGGCAAGCGACATATTGGTCAAGGCGTTCGCCGGGCAGACATTCGATTATTGGCGCACGCACCTCAAGACCATGAAGGGCCAGTGGGCGCCGGTGCAGAGTTTCACCGACCTTTTGACCGACGAGCAGGCGCTGGCCAACGACATGATCATCGAGGTCGAGGGCGCGGATGGCGGCAAGCCGTTGCGGCTGGTGCGCGGGCCGGTGCAGTTCGATGGCAAGCCGCTGGAAACCACACGCGCGCCCCAGGCGTCTGAGCATACCGAGATCGTCCTGATGGAAATGGGCGTCGCGTGGGACAAGATCGAACAATGGAAGGCCTGCGGCGCGATTGCGTAAGGCTTTGAAAGGCATGATGACGATGAAACCGGGAACGAAACTGAAAAGCGCGGTGTGTGACACCGAAGTGATGGTGATCCGTAGCGGCACCGGCGCAATCGAATGTGGCGGCGTGGCGATGGGCGAGGGCAAGCCGGAGGCGGTCGGCACGCCGAACGCAGACTTTACGACCGGCACGCTGATGGGCAAGCGCTATGTCAATGATGCCGGCACGTTCGAATTGCTGTGCGTGAAGCCGGGCAAGGGATCGCTGTCAGTCGATGGCGTGGCGTTGCACGTCAAGGACGCCAAGCCCCTGCCCGCTTCGGATTGAACGACACAAGATGAACATCGCCCTTTTTCTGGAAATGGCCGCCGATGCCGCGCCCGACCGGATCGCTTTAGTGTGCGACGGCACGCGCTGGACCTATGCCGACCTGTTGGCGGGTGCGCGCGGGGCCGCTGCGCTGATCCGGCAAAGCGGCGTTGCGCATGTCGCGTTGCTCGACGAAAGCAGCGAGGCGGCGGCGATGGCGCTGTTCGGTGCGGCGCTGGCTGGTGTGCCTTATGTACCGTTGAATTACCGGCTGGCCGACGCGGATCTGGGCGCGTTGCTGGCGCGGATCAGCCCGGCGCTGATCGTTGGGGATGGCGCGCGGGTGGCGCGGATATGCCCCGATGCGGCCAATATCGTGCTGGCACGCGGCGATTTCGTCGCACAGGCGCAAGTGCTGGCGGTGGATGCGGCGACGGACGCGGATGAGGGCGACGATGTCGCGATCCAGCTATTCACCAGCGGCACGACCGCTGCGCCCAAGGCAGCGATCTTGCGCCACGCCAATCTGGTGTCTTACATCCTTGGCACGGTGGAGTTCGCCGCCGCGCCGGAGGAGGACGCTGCGCTGGTCAGCGTACCGCCATATCATATTGCGGGCATCGCCGCGTTGCTGAGTTCCATCTATGCGATGCGGCGCATATTGATGCTGCCCGCCTTTTCGCCCGAAGCCTGGCTGGCGCTGGCGGCGGAAGAGCGGGCGAGCAATGCGTTCGTCGTGCCGACCATGCTGGCGCGGATCATCGAGACGATGGGTAAAGGTGGAGCGCCAGACCTTTCCGCGTTGCGCGCCATCGCTTATGGTGGCGGCAAGATGCCCACCGAATTGATTCATCAGGCGCTGGACCTGTTTCCCGCCACGGGCTTTACCAATGCCTATGGCCTGACCGAAACCAGTTCGACCATCGCCCTGTTGGGACCGGACGAGCATCGCGCAGCCCATGGGTCGGCCGATGCGCAGGTGCGGGCGCGGCTGGGGTCGGTCGGGCGGCCGCTGCCCACCGTCGAAATCGAAATTCGCGACGAGGATGGCGCTGTGCTGCCGCCGGGCGCGCCGGGCGAAATCTATGTGCGCGGCGAACAGGTGTCGGGCGAATATCGCGAACGCAGCGCGCTGGACGCGGACGGATGGTTCCCGACGCGCGACGCGGGTTATATCGATGCGGAAGGCTATCTGTTCCTGTCGGGCCGGGCCGACGATGTGATCGTACGCGGGGGGGAGAATATTTCACCCGGCGAGATCGAGGATGTGGTGATGAGCCATCCCGCCGTGGCAGAGGCAGCGGCTGTCGCCATCCCGTCGCACGAATGGGGCGAGTCAGTGGGCCTGATCGTCGTGCCGCGCGCCGGGCATGATGCGCCGGACGCGGACGAGTTGAAGCAGATCGTGCGCGCCCGGTTGCGGTCGTCGCGGGTGCCAGAACAAGTGCTGTTTGCCGACGCGCTGCCCTATAATGAAATGGGCAAGCTGTTGCGGCGTGAGATCAAGAAATTGTTTGCGGCCTGACATGACGCCCCCTGCCCTGCCCCTTTCCGGCTGGGCGGATGCGCAATTGCGCGCGATCGGGGCATTGGGCGGCGCGGTGTCCGGCCTGTCCGGCGCGATGCTGATGGGTGAGCGGGTGGCGGGCAAGGGCTGGTGCGTGCCGGGTGCCGTGTCTGCGGGCGGCGGATGTCGGCTCTATCCCACGCGCGACGGGCATGTCGCGCTGACGCTGGCGCGGGATGATGACAGGGCGATGCTGCCTGCCTTGTTTCAGGATAGCGAACTGGACCCCGATGATGCGGCGCAAGTGGCGGCAGCGTTTCGCGCGGGCGATGCGGCGGCGCTGGTGGCGCAGGGGCGGATGCTGGGGCTGGCGATTGCGCGGACAGGGGAGCAGCCGGTGTCGCCCGCGTGCCAGATCAGCGCGCAGGGACTCGCGAAGGATCGGTCCGGGCCGCCGCTGGTCGTGGATCTTTCCGCCCTGTGGGCCGGGCCATTGGCCGCGCATCTTGTCAGGCTGGCCGGGGCGCGGGTAGTCAAGGTGGAGAGCCGCAACCGGCCCGACCGGATGCGCGACGGCGATCCGGCGCTGTTCGCGCGGATCAACGGCGGCAAGGATAATGTGACGATCGACCTGCGCGAAGCGGCGGATCGGGCCGCGTTGCTGGCGCTGATCGCGCAGGCCGATGTGGTGGTGGAGGCGTCGCGGCCACGGGCTTTGCGGCAATGGGGGATCGACGGCGATGCGCTGGTGCGGGCTGTGCCGGGGCTGGTTTGGGTGACTATCACGGGCCATGGCGTTGTGGGGGATGCGGGCGACTGGATCGGCTTTGGCGACGATTGCAGCGTGGCGGGCGGATTGACCGATGCGCTGGTCGCAGCGGGCGGGCCGGTCGGTTTCGGCGGGGATGCCTGCGCCGATCCGCTGACGGGTATATATGCCGCGCATCTGGCGCTGGCGCAGTTGCGCAACGGGCGGGGCGCGCGGATGATCCTGTCGATGAGCGGGGTGATCGCCAAGGCGCTGGACAGCGAGCGGCGGCGGGACGACAAGGCGCTGATGAAGCAGATGCAGCCATGGTCGGCGGCGCAGGGACGCCCTTTCCCGGCGGTGGCAGCACGAGCTGGCGGCGTGGTCGCGGCGATGGGAAGAGATACAGCGAGATGGACATAGGGTTGCTGTTTCGCAACGCGCAGGTGGATGGCGCGCGGGTGGACGTGCGGGTCGAGCGCGGACGGATCGGCGCGATCGGGCAACTGGCGGCAAGGCCGGGTGAAAGGGTGATCGAAGCGGACGGCGGCGCTTTGCTGCCGGGGTTGCACGACCATCATATTCATGGCGCGGCGCTGGCCGTCGCACGATCATCCGTGGCGTGCGGGCCGCCCGATGTGGTGGATGCCGATGGACTGGCGGTGGCGCTGGGTCAGCCGGGGACGGGCTGGTTGCGCGGGGTCGGTTATCATGAGAGCGTGGCCGGGATGCTGGACGTAGCGATGCTGGATCGCTGGGCGCACGATCGGCCGGTGCGGGTGCAGCATCGGTCGGGGCGGATGTGGTTCCTCAACAGCTTGGCGATGGACCTGCTGCTGCGCAATACTGCGCCGCCGCCGGGGCTGGACCGGGCGACCGGGCAGTTGTTCGATGCGGACCTGTGGTTGCGCCAGACGCTGGGCAGCGTGCCGCCGGACCTGTCGGACATAGGCCGGGATCTGGCGCGCATGGGCGTGACGGGGATGACCGACATGTCGCCTGCAAATGATGGCGTGATGGCCGGGCATTTTGCGGCGCAGAGGGACGGCGGGCGATTGCCGCAGCGGGTGGTGATGGCCGGCACGATCGGCCTGTCCGATGCGCCTGTCCCCGGCGTGACGGTCGGGCCGGTGAAGCTGCACCTGCATGAAAATGCGCTGCCCGATTTCGATGCCTGTGTCGCTTTCGTTGTCCATGGCCATGGATTGGGACGGGCAACAGCAGTGCATTGCACAACGCAGACCGAGTTGGTCTTTGCCTTGGCCGTGTTGCGGGAAGCCGGGGCGGTGGCGGGCGACCGGATCGAACATGCCGGGGTCGCGCCAGACATTCTGGTGGAGCAGATCGCCGAGATGGGCCTGCATGTCGTCAGCCAGCCGCATTTCATTGCCGAACGGGGCGACCGATATCTGGCCGATGTCGAGCCGCAGGACCGACCATTTCTCTACCGGCTGGGCGGCTTTGCGCGGGCGGGCGTGGTGCTGGCGGCGGGGAGCGACGCGCCCTATGGCAGCGCCGATCCCTGGGCAGCGATGCGCGCGGCGGTGGCGCGGCGGACGGCGGCGGGGGTGACGATCGGCGCGGATGAGGCATTGTCGCCCGAAGCGGCGCGCGACCTGTTTCTGGCCGATCCGATGGATTTGACGCAGTTGCGACGGGTAACGGTGGGCGTGCCTGCCGACCTGTGCCTGCTGTCCTGTAGCTGGGCGCAGGCACGCGAGCGGCTGGACGCGGACGATGTGCGGATGACGATAGTGGGTGGGTCAGTCGTCCATGATCGCGTCGACCAGCCCCCAGTTCAGCGCAGTCCGGGCGCTGATCCGGCGGCCTGAAATAATCATCAGCGCGGCGCGTTGCCGCCCGATCCGGCGCGACAACGATACGCAGCCGCCCGCACCGGGGATGATGCCCATGGCCAGTTCGGGTAGCTGGAACCAGGCATCGGGCGCAGCGGTCAGGCGCGCGGCGAAGGCCGCCATTTCCAGCCCCGATCCGACGCAGCCGCCCTGCACATGCACGTCCAGCCGATCGGCGCAGCGCGCGATTTCATGGGCGGGCAGCGTGATCATGCGGATGGCATGGGCGGTCGCGGGATCGCGCGTGGTGCCAAATTCCGTGAGGTCTGCGCCGACGCAAAAACTGCGTCCGGCGCCGCGCAGGGTGATGCGGGTGATGTCGCGGTCCATGGCGGCGATGGCGAAGGCTTCGTGCAGGGCGTCGCGCATGTGCCGGTCGATGGCATTATGGGCGTGGGCGCGGTCCAGCCGGATGTGGAGCGTGTCGCCTTCGCGCTCCAGCGCGACATTGCCGGGTGCTGTGATGGGCGCGGGTTGGCGGGTGGCGAGCCAGGCGGCATGGCCCGCGCTGCCCTGAAGCAGGCCATAGGCCATGGATTCCGCGACCAGCGCCGGGGCCATTGCCATCCCTGCGATCAGGCGCAGCAATTGCACCAATATGGCGGCGGCATGGGGCTGCGCCGCGATGGCCGCCTCGATCGAAGGGAGTTGCGCCGGGCTGTCGAGCAACAGGTCGACATGGGGCGCGAGCGGATGGTGCGGGTTGCCGATGCCGATCAGGGGTATGGGCGGCAGGTCGGGGATCATGTCGGCCTCCCCTGCCTCGCCCAGATCGACGATGGCGCAGCAGGCCGCATCATCCTGCCACGGGAGAGTCAGCGCCTTTGGCGCGATGCGGGCGGCGTGGCCAGTCATGGCGGGAGGATAGAGGGGCGCGGCGATCGGCGAAACTGCCCGTGCCATTCATCGCCATGGCGGTGCGAGTCGACCATGCGGTCCCCCCCCCGCACCCGACCCCGGCATGGCGCGATTCGGGCGGGATGCCCGACATGATGATGCCTTTTTGCGCCGCATGACATGCCCCGGTCGCGTCGCTGATCTAGCGACGGAGGATGCGATCATCCTATTGGTTTTAGGTCATTATCATCCTTTCACAAGGGGCAGGGACGGCCACTCTATGCGGATGCTCCCGGCTCATTGCAGCGCAATAAACGAGACTATCTCATTTTTTATTGACAGCCTTCCCGCGTTAGTGAACAACTATGTTCATAAACAAGAGGAGAGGACCATGGCTCAAGTCGAGTCCAACAAGGCAAAGATCGCCAAGCGCGTCATCGAAGTGCTTGAGTTCTTCGATGAGGATCATCCCCAGGCGACCGTGATGGACATCGTCCGCCGGTTCGACCGTCCCCAGTCCAGCACGTCGGAATTGCTGTCGAGCCTGGTGGATCTGGGCCTGCTCCACAAAGACCCCTGTTCGCGTTCCTATTCGCCAACGCCGCGCGCCGCGATGCTGGGTGCCGCCGTGCAGCCCAAGCTGGTGCGTGACGGCGCGCTGACCGGCCTGATCGACCGTTTGTCGGCGCAGACGGGCCTGGGCGTCGCCGTGTTCGGCATGGTCGGCCTGAAGGTGCAAGTGTTCAACTGGCGCGCGGGCAAGCGCACGTTCCGCACCGCCGGGGCCGCTGGTTTCTGTGGCGGGCAGCAGGACCATCTGTCCGATTCCGCCGCGGGCTGGCTGATGCTGTCCACCATATCCAACCCGCGCCGCGACGGTATGATCCGTCGTCTGAACGCCGAAGCGACGATCGACCGCAAATTCGTGGCCGCCGATATGGCAGGCCATATCCAGTCGTGCCGGGAACAGGGCTTTGCCACCGGACGGGCCGGTTTCGGTTCCATCGCCGACGTGACCGCCGTGTTGTTGCCCAACATGCCAGACGGCCAGCCGCTGGCGATCGGCTTCGTCTATGAACCGTCCGACCAGATCGACACGGACGGCCTGTTGCGCACGTTGAACGATGCTGTGCGCCGCTGTGTCGAGGAACCGGCACCTGCGCCGGTTTCGCCGCTGTTCGAAGCGGCCCGCCAGCCGCTGGAGGTCAAGCATGGTTGATACCAAGGACAAGGTCGAAAGCGAACTGGCCGCGTCGGCGCGCAAATATTGGTCGGCCGAGGGCTATACCGAAGGCGGGATGATCCGCGAGGTCGACTATGCGTCGCAATCGACCGGGCTTGATCCGTCGTTGGCGGGGATCAAGATCGTCGATACCGACACCCATATTACCGAAGCGCCCGACCTGTTCACATCGCGCGCGCCAGCGAAATATAAGGCGAAGGTGCCTTATGTGAAGCTGGACAATGATGGCGTCGAACGCTGGTATGTCGGCGACCGCAATTTCGGGTCGATGGGCGGCAATGTGATCCGTGCCGACAATAACAAGCTGCTGGGACGGCTGGCCTTCCCCAAGCTGGCGCAGGCGCATCCGGGTGGCCACCTGATCAAGGAACGGGTGCAGGCGATGGACGATATGGGCGTGTACGCCCAGATCGGGTTCCAGAATTCGGGCGTGACGCAGGCGGGATCGCTGATGTCGCTGGGCGACCCTGATCTGGCGCTGGCCATCATCCAGATGTATAATGATGCCTCCGCCGAATATCAGCAGGTGTCGGGCAACCGCATCTTCAACATGGGGCATCTGCCCTTCTGGGACCAGAAGGCGCTGGAGACGGAAGCGCGGCGCTGCTTCGACATGGGCCTGAAAGGCTTCGTGCTGCCCGACACGCCGGAGCGTGTGGGCGTACCCAGTTTCATGCATGATTATTGGACGCCGTTCCTTGAGATGTGTGAGGAGACGGGTATGCCGCTCAACTTCCACCTCAACAGCGCGGTCGACCCCAATACGCTGACCTGGGAAGGCTTTGGCTTTGAACAGACGCTGTCGGTGGTGGCGACGATGTTTTCGATCGGCAATGCCGCGACGCTGGGCAACTGGATGGTGTCGGGACGGCTGGACCGCCACCCGAAGCTGAAGATCGGGCTGATTGAAAGCGGCATGGGCTGGCTGCCCTTCGCGATCGAGGCGCTGGAACATCAGTTCAACGAAATGCTGCCGAGCAAGAAGGGGCTGCTCAACAAGCGTCCGTGGGAATATTTCCGCGACCATTTCTGGGTGACCTTCTGGTTCGAAAAGGTCGGTCCCAAGCTGTTGCTGGAAACGATCGGCGTGGACAAGGTGATGTTCGAAACCGACTTCCCGCATCCTACATCGCTCTATCCCGGCGTGCAGGCGCATGTCGTCGATGTGCTGGGCGGCTATGACTTTGGCGTGAAGAAGAAGGTTTTGCAGGACAACGCGACGAAACTCTACAACCTCCCCTTCTGACCGGGGAAGGTACAGGGGCGCTTTCTTCCTCTCTCGGAAAGCGCCCCTTTTTCGTGCCTATCGCGGGAGAAAGACCGCCCCGTCGAAATGATCGAGCGGGGTCAGCGGCGTGGCGGTGAAGTCGATCACCTTGCCCACCCGGATCGCCTTTGCCGCATTGTCCGGCTGAAACGTGAAGCAGTTTGGCGGCACGCGACTGGCAGTGGATTGGCGCTCCATCGGGATCAGGCGGCCATTGGCCAGAATCGCGCCCCATTGCAGCAATCTGGCGGCTTCGCGGTGCGGGGCGTCGAGGCTGTCGATCCAGTCGCGCAATTTCAGGATCGACAGGCCCGCAATTTCGGCGGGCGCTTCCATCAGATGGTTGCGGTGCGCGACCTGGAGCAACGCCACGCCGTCGCGGCGAATTTCGGCGGTGGCCAAGCCGTCGACAGGGTCGCAGGTGACGATCTCATAGAGGATCGGGGCCGTTTCGCCTGCATGGGCAGCGGCCAGCACGGTCAGGTCGTGCAGATGGGTGCAGTTCGCTTTCTTTTCGCCGCGCGCCGGCACATCGGCCAGTGCGACGCCAGTGAAAGTCGCCGCCAGCACCGCAGGCGCGCCGGGGCAGGTCGTCCAGGGGACACGCTCCATCACGGAATCGATGCCGGTAACGCGCACCCCGTCATGGCGCAGGATGACGGCCATGCAATGATAGTCATCCTCCAGCGCCGCGATCACCTGACCCGGCGAGGGCGTGACGCGCAAGTGCCGCCGGAAGCCGGGCAGCGCGTCGAGCGTAGCGCTCTCCATGACCGTCAATCCTTCGCCAGCAGGAGCGCCGCCGCCATCGGACCGCCGCCCGACGTCGCAATGGCGACGCGGGGATCGCCGCCGATCTGGCGCGCGCCGCCATCCCCGCGCAACTGGACGACCGCTTCATAGGCAAAGCCAAAGCCATGGAGGCGACCCCAGCCAAGCTGGCCGCCGCCGGTGTTCATCGGCAATGCGCCATCACGCGCGATGCGGGTGCCGCCTTCAAGGAACTGGCCGCCTTCCCCCACTTCGCAGAAGCCCAGTCCTTCGAGCCAGGTGATCGGCTGGAAGGCGAAACCGTCGTAAAGCTGGACGGTGTCAACGTCCTTCACGCTGTAATCGGTGTTGCGCCACAGGTCGCGGCCTGTGGGATAGGCACCGGCCCATTCCGCCTGATCCCAGCTATAGCGTTCGACCGAACCGGCGCTGGCGGCGATACGGATGGGGGTAGCCGTCACTTCGTCCAGCGCGTCGCCCGCCGACACGATCACTACGGTCGACGCATCGGTAAAACGGTCGCAATCATAGAGGCAGAAGGGGGAGCTGATCATCCGCGCGGACATATAATCGTCCATCGTCAGCGGTTTCTTGACCAGCGCACGCGGGTTGATCGCGGCATTGGCATGATCGTTGAGCGCGACCTGCGCCAGTTGCTCGCGGGTCAGGCCATAGCGTTTCATGTGGCGCATCGCAAATTGCGCGGTCCAGTTGGCGGCGGAGAAGGCGCCGAAGGGGGACACCCATTGGGAATTGCCCGACACGTCCTTGCGCCGTTCCATCGGCGGAAATTCATCCGGGCGGGCAAGGGCGGCGGCTTCATAGACGGTGCGGAAGCAGAGGACGTGGCGGGCGAGGCCTGCCTTGACCGCATGGGCCGCCTCAACGATCGCGCCCAACTGCGCGGTCGATTCCGCTGCGCCGATATGCCAGCGGGTTTTCAGCCCCAGCACTTCGATCAGATCGTCCGAACTGACCGGGGAAAAGCCAAGGAAGCTGGGCATCTTGCCGGGATAGGTGGCGACGCCGTCAATCTGGTCGA
Source organism: Sphingobium sp. KCTC 72723 (assembly GCF_014280435.1). NCBI lineage: Bacteria > Pseudomonadati > Pseudomonadota > Alphaproteobacteria > Sphingomonadales > Sphingobiaceae > Sphingobium > Sphingobium sp. KCTC 72723. The sequence goes on from NZ_CP060388.1 coordinate 2,494,727, forward strand.
GCGTCAGTCCGGCGTCGGCAATGGCTTCGCGCACGGCGTCCACGGTCAGCAGCAGCGGCGAGCGAGTCAGGCGCACGCCCACGTCCGACATGCCGATGCCGCTGATATAGGCTTCGTTCTGCGCCATGGTCAGGCGACCTTTCCGAACAGGGGGAACCAGATGCCGTCCTGTTCCTCGAACAGCACATGCACCCGGTCGTCGATGTCCACGGCATCGACCGGGCAGCCGACGATATTGGTGGTCAGATATACGCCCGGCGCATCGTCCAGCTTTACGCGCGCGATGACGAACGGCACCTCCATATCCTTGGCCCATGCCTGATGATTGACGGTGTAGGTGTCGACTATGCCGGTGCCAGCGACCGCGTGGGGGGCGACATTTTCCGACTGGCAGTGGCGGCAGATTTCACGCGGCGGATGGGTATATTGGCCGCAATCGCCGCAGCGGGTGATGTGCAGCTTCCCGTCCGCGCCCCCGGTCCAAAAGGCGCTGTTTTCCCGGTCGAGGCGCGGGCGCGAACGTTGCCAGGCCATGGATCAGACGTCCCAGACCAGATGCAGGCTTTCGATGCCGATCACATGGCCGCCATGGAAGACTGGCGCATGATCGGGATCGAGCCGGAATTCGGGCATCCGCGCGAGCATTTCCTCATAAAGAACCTGTAATTCTACGCGGGCGAGGTGGGAGCCGAGGCAACGATGCGGGCCGACGCCGAACGCGATATGGACGTTGTTTTCGCGGTCGAGGTCATAGACGTCGGGCTGGGGAAATTCCCGCGCATCCAGATCGGCGGCGGGCAAGAAGAGTTTGAGCCAGTCGCCCGGCATCAGCGTCGCCCCGGCCAGCACCCCTTGCTTCTTCACGATGCGCATCGGCACGGTGAAGGTGTAGCGGCGCAGCATTTCTTCGGCGGCTTCGGCGATCAGTTTGGGATTTTCGCGCAATTTGCGTTGCAGCGGCAGGTCGGTGGCAAGACCGCGCATGGCCAGCCCCATGCCGTTCATCACCGTGTCCAGCCCGGCGATGAACAGCAGCACGCCGTAATTTTCCATGTCGGCGAGCGTCGTTTTCTGGCCGTCGATTTCCAGCTTCCACAGCATGGAGAGGATGTCGTCGCGCGGGTTGTCGCGCCGGTCCAGCACGGTGTCGCGCATGGCGGCAGCGATCTTTTGCAGGCGGCGCATGGAGCCTTCGCGGTCGCTGTCGATCGCCTCCATATGCTCCTTCACGATGGCGCGATATTCGGGCAGCCGGTCGAGCGGCAGGCCCAGCATCTTGAGAAACACCTGCACCGGCAGCGGTTCGGCCACGGCGGTCATATATTCGCAGCGGCCCGCCGGCTTCATTTCCTCGATCAGGGCGGCGGCCAGTTCGCGGATGCTGTCGCGCAGCGCCGCAATCGTCTTGGGCGAGAAGACCTTCTGCAAAGGCTGGCGATATTTGGTGTGTTCGGGCGGGTCGAGCGTGATCGGAATCGGCTGGGGAATGTGCGGCGCACCGGGCGGCAGCGACGCGAGCAGCGCCTTCATCTTGTCCTGCGGCACGAATTCGCTGGAATAGGTTTCCGTGTCGCGCGACGCTTCATGATTGGCCGCATGGGTCAGCGCGACCCAGCCGCCCCCGTTGCGCGGGGTCCAGAATACCGGCGGCGCGTTTTTGAGCAGGTCGAGGATACGGGCATGCGGATCGGTCAGCAGGCCCGGATCGGCATGAATGTCGAAGTCATAGACCAGTGCGTCCGGCACATGGGCAGGCTGTGGCGCGGCGGGGCTGAGTGTGTGGGCCATGATGATCTCCGGCACTTGGGATTGCTGTTTGTGCCGGTGTCGCGCGGGCCGCCGACAAAGGCAAATGGAGCGCGCGCCGCCACCCAAGATACCGCACCGACGATTGCCAGGCGCTGCACCGGCCCATCCGTATCGTGGCGGCGATTGAGCGGGTGAGCCGGTTGATCGGCGTCCATATCTCCTTTCTAAGGTGGGCCAAGCATCGCTGGAGAGCGCCATGAAGATCCGCATCGAAAAGGCCGGTTGCGTGGGCAATGCCCGCTGCGCCGCCGTGTCCGAAACCCTGTATCCGCTGGACGACGACGGCTATATCGACACCAGCGGGTTCGACGTACCCGTCGGCGAGGAGCGGGCCGCGAAGAACGGTGCGCGCGCCTGCCCCGAACGGATCATCATCGTCGAGGATGACGATGGCACCATCATCTGGCCCCCGGCGGCCAAGGGCTGAACACCCCCAATAATCGGAGACGAAAATGAGCGACCTGTTGGGTTACAAGGGCAAGCGCGTCATCGTGAGCGGCTGTTTTTCGGGCATGGGCGAGGCGACGGCGAAGCTGCTGCTGGATCTGGGCGCGGAGGTGCATGGGCTGGATTACAAGGACAGCGCATTGCCGCTGGCCTCGTTCCACAATGTTGACCTGCGCGATCCGGCGTCGATCGACGCGGCGGTGGCGGGCATCGGCGGCAAGGTGGACGCGCTGTTCAACTGCGCGGGCCTGCCGCAATCCTTTCCGGCGATGGACGTGATGAAGGTCAACTTCATCGGCCTGCGCCATCTGACGCAGCAGGTGTTGCCGCTGATGGGACCGGGCGGGGCTATCGCCAGCATCGCGTCCACCGGTGGGCTGGGCTGGAGCCGGCGGATCCCGACCAATATGGAATTCGTGACGACAGACGGCTTCGACGCGGCGGTCGCCTGGTGCGATGCCAATGCCGACACGGTCAAGGAAGGCTACAGCTTCTCCAAGGAGAATGTGATCGTGTGGACCCAATATATGGGCGCGCACCTGATCAAGCAGGGCATCCGCATCAATTGCACCCTGCCATCGCCGACGCAAACGCCGATGATGGCCGCGTTCGAGGCGACGTCGGGCAAGGATGTGGTCGCTGCGGCCGCCGAACCGATGGGCCGCTATTCGACGCCGGAAGAACAGGCGGCGGGGCTGGTCCTGATAAACAGCGATCTGGCCAGCATCGTCAACGGCGTGGTCTTCCCAGTCGATGGCGGGTTCATGGGCGGAGTCGCCACGGGCCAAGTGGACCTGAGCGTCATGATGCGCCGGTCCGCACCTGCACAATAGGGGAATGACAGCGGGGTATCCCGCCGTCGCAAGGGCTACACCCCTCCACCACTTCATGGTCCCCCTCCCCTTGAAGGAGAGGATTGAGAATAAAGGCACACTGCCATGAATTTCGACCTGACCGATGACCAGCAGATGATGCGCGATATGTTCGTGCGCTTTCTGGACGAAAACAGCAGCATGGCGCGGGTGCGTGCGGCGGCTCCTTCCGGGTTCGACGCGGCGTTGTGGTCGGGGCTGGCGGAATTGGGTGCCTTGTCGATCCGCGTGCCGGAGGATGCGGGCGGGTTGGGCCTTGGCCTGTTCGATGCGGCGATCCTGATGGAGGAAGCGGGGCGGACTCTGGTGTCCGGGCCGCTGGCCGAAACGCTGGTGGCGGCGCGTATGCTGGCTTTGCTGGGCGGGGACGCGGCGGCAGAGTTGCTGGGGCAGGTGATGGCGGGCGATACCGTCGCCAGCATCGCTTTCCACGATCTGGCCGATCAGCCGGTGCAGTGGATCGGCGGCGGTCAGGTAGCGCGGGCAGTCGTGGCCCGGCGCGGGGATGATGTCGTGCTGATAACGGTGCCGGAAGGCGCGGTTGAGGCGGAGGAGAATCTGGCCGCTACGCCAATGGCGGAAATCGACCTGGGTGGCTTGCCGTCGGTGGTGCTGGCGTCGGGCGCGGCGGCGCTTGCGATCTTTGCCGCCGGGGTCGAGGAATGGAAGCTGCTGGTTGCCGCCGGGCTGGCGGGGATAGGGCGTGAGGCGTTGAAACTGGCGGCGGCCTATGCGTGCGAGCGCAAGCAGTTCGACCAGTTTATCGGCCAGTTTCAGGGCATTTCCCATCCGCTGGCCGACCTGCTGTGCGATGTCGATGGCGGCAAGTTCCTGGTGTGGAAGGCGATCCGCGACATTGCCGACGGCGCGCCCGAAGCGGGCGCGGCGATCAGCATCGCGGCATGGTGGAACAGCGATGCAGCGGCGCGCACAGTGGCGCAGGCCTTGCACACCTTCGGCGGCTATGGGCTGACGACCGAATATGATATTTTCCTGTTCAACCTGCGCGCCAAGGCATGGCCGCTGCTGCTGGGTGATCCGCAGCGGTTGATCGTGGAGGCCGGGCGGCGGATCTATGGCGGAGAGCAGGCGGCGCTGCCCGATGCGGGCGATATGCCGATCGATTTCGATCTGGGACCGGACGCGCAGACCATCACGGCGGAGATCGACGCTTTTTTTGCGGCCAATGTGACGCCGGACATGCGTGAGACGTTCCACTATAGTTGGGAAGGCTATAACCCGGAACTGAACCGCAAGCTGGCGGCGCAGAATCTGCTCTATCTGGGCCTGCCCAGGGATGTCGGCGGGCGTGGCCTGTCCGCCTATGAAAAGACCGCCGCGATGGATGCGTTCGAGGCGCAGGGTTATAATAATCCGGCGGCGGGCGTGACGCAGATGGTCGCGCTGATCGTCCATCGCTTTGGGTCCGAGGAATTGAAGGCCGCCATCCTGCCGGAAATCATGCGCGGCGAAGTCATTTGCTCGCTGGGCTATTCGGAGCCGGGCGCGGGGTCCGACGTGTTTGCCGCGCAATGCCGCGCGACGCAGGAGCCGGACGGAAGCTGGCGGATCGACGGGACCAAGATGTTCACCAGCGGGGCGAACCTGTCCACCTATGTGCTGATGCTGTGCCGGACCAACCCGGATGTGGCCAAGCATAAGGGGCTGACCATGTTCATCGTGCCTTTGAAGGCCGATGGCGTGACGATCCAGCCGGTCTATACGTTTCAGGACGAGCGGACCAACATCACCTTCTATGACGGCGTGAAGATACCCGATAGCTGGCGGCTGGGCGACATTGATGGCGGCGTGCGGACGATGAGCGCCAGCCTGGAACTGGAACATGGCGGCGGCTTTGCCAAATATCAGCGCGCGATGCTGCACGCGGCGGAAACTCTGTGCCGGGAGATACGGCGCGACGGCCAGCCGCTGATCGCGGACGCCGATGCGCGGGCGCGGCTGGCGCGGACGGCCGCGCATCTGTGGATGTCGGAGCTGATCACCTATCGTGCGCAATGGGCGGCGACGGAAAAGAAGCCGAACCTGGCCTATGGACCGATGGCCAAGATGTTCAGTTCGGAGAAGTTCCAGAGCGATGCGCGCGACCTGATCGACCTGACGGCACCTTTGTCCCTGTCCAAGCGCAAGGGCGCGGCGGCGGAAATCAACATGTTCTACCGCCATGCGCAGGGCGCGACTATTTATGGCGGGACAAGCGAGGTCCACCGTTCCATGATCGCCGAGCGCGCGCTGGGCCTGCCGCGCACCCGCGCCTGAAGGATAGGATATGAGCGACGCCCCGCATCTGTTGAGCGAAGACCGGGACGGCGTCCTGATCGTGACGCTGAACCGGCCCGATAAGCTGAACGCCCTGTCGGCGCAGACGATGGCATTGTTCGAGGATGCGCTGTTGCGGTTCCGCGATACGCCGGACCTCAAAGTGATGCTGATCCGCGCGACCGGGCGCTATTTCTGTTCGGGTGCGGACCTGAAGGGCGGGAACAACCCGGACTATCCGCGCACGCCGTCGGGTATCCGCGAAAATCACCGGCTGAACCTGAATGGCATGCAGCGCATCTATGACGAGATGGAGCATGTCGAAAAGCCGATCGTCAGCGCCATTCATGCGACCTGCGTGGGCGGTGGGCTGGAAATGGCGCTGTCGTGCGATTTCCGGCTGGCGGCGAAAAGCGCGGCCTTCTCTTTTCCCGAAGGCCTGTTCGGCGTGCTGCCTGCGTCCAACGGCGTCAGCCGCCTGACGCGCATCTGCGGGCCGCACTGGGCACGATGGCTCATCATGGGGAACCAGCGGGCCGACGCGGATCGCGCGCTCATCATGGGTCTGGTGCATGACGTGTTCCCTGACGAGGGATTCGACGAAGCGGCGCTGGATTTCTGTCGCCATCTGACGAAACAGAATGGCGAACAGATGGGCGCGGCCAAGATCGCGATCGAACTGGCCGCCGAAGTCGGGCCGTCGATGGGGCGTCATGTCGAACGGATGGCCAACAGCGCGCTGATGCTGAACCCGGCCTATCTGGAGAATATGGAACGCTATCTGAAGGGCGTGGGCGGCAAGAAGGATTAACCCGCCGCCAACGTCCGGTAATCGCGGATACCCAGTTCCAGCAGCCGCGCTTCGGCGCGCAGCAAATGCGCGCGGCCGAGCGGATTGGGCGCGTGCAGCGTATTTTGCAGCGTCACGTCGGTCGTCACCGTGACGATACGTTCGAGGCCGGTCATCAGCGCGGTCGCCATGCTGAACACCGGCGATTGCGGCGCTGTCAGATCGCCATCCATCTGTTCGACCATCAGGCGCATCACCGGTTGCGCCGCGCGAACACGGTGCATCATCATCCGTTCATTCTGCGCATCGGCCATGCGGTTGCGCAGATGGAGCAGGCGCGAATGTTTGACCCAGAATTCCCGATATGCCGTAACGAAGGCCAGCGACCGATCGCCCAGTTCGTCGTCGGTCCAGCGCGCGCGCAGCAGGCCGATATAGTCTTCTTCCGCCGTGGCCATCACCGGGTCCAGCACGGCGAGCAGCAATTCGGTGAGGTCGTTGAAATAATTGTAGAGCGATGTCATGCCGATCGACATCTGCCGCGCGACCGCGCTCAGCGAGATTTCGACGTCTGGGGGACCGGCCAGCAATTCGCTGGTCGCGGCCAGGATGCGATCGCGCGTATCGCGCCCCTTGCGCCCCAGCCGCTGGCCATTCAGATTATGGCTGAGCGCCTTTGGCGTAGCGGCAGCACGCGCACGGGGGGCCCTGGTGACCCCCTGCCCTGCCGTCGCGTCCGCCTTTACGCTCAAGATCATATCCCTAGCCTGCCTGTCAGGCGCGCCATGCGATCAGTTTGGTTTCGAGAAATTCCTCGATTCCCTCCAGACCCCATTCGCGACCGATGCCACTGGCCTTGTAGCCGCCAAAAGGCAAGTCTCCCGCGATGCACATACCGCCATTAACGCTGACCGATCCGGTTCGGATCCGCCTGGCCACCGCTATCGCGCGATCCAGATCGGCGGAAAAGACCCCGCCGCACAGGCCATAGGCGCTTTCGTTGGCGATACGGACGGCGTCATCATCATCCTCGAACGGGATGACGACCAGCACGGGGCCGAAAATCTCTTCCTGGGCGATGCGCATGTCGTTGGTGACGTCGGCGAAACAGGTCGGTTCTATGAAATAGCCTGTCCCCTTGTCCGGCCGCGCCTTGCCCCCGGCCAGCAGCGTCGCGCCTTCGCCCACGCCGATGTCGACATAGGACAGGACTCGCTCCATCTGCCGCTTCGAAATCACCGGACCCATGATGTGCGCGGGGTTTTCATAATCACCCCAATTGTCGCCGAAGCTGGCATAGGCATGTTTGAGGACCGCCTTGGCCTCCTCATAGCGGCTGCGCGGAACCAGCAGGCGCGAATGGACGGCGCAGCCCTGCCCCGCATGGAACACCAGCATCGACTGGGCGACATCCATCGCGAAGTTGGCGCTGTCCTCCAGCACGATCTTGGCCGACTTGCCGCCCAGTTCGAGGAAGACGCGCTTCAATGTCGCGGCCCCCTGTTCCATGATGCGCTTGCCCACCCCGGTCGAGCCGGTGAAGGAAATGAGATCGACACGGGGATCAGTGACCAGCATTTCGCCGGCCAGCGCAGGATCACTGCCGAAAATGACGTTGAGGACACCGGCGGGGAAGCCGGCCTGCTGCGCCAGTTCGCCGAAGATCGCGCCCATGCCCGGCGTGTTGGGTGCGGGTTTCAGGATGACGGTGCAGCCTGCCAGCAGCGCGGCGACCACCTTGCCGACATTGACGTAAAGCGGCACATTCCAGGGTGTAATCGCGCCAACGACGCCGACGGGCTCATAGACCGCCTGCCGCAGCGTTTCAAAGCCGTAGCCGGTGCGACCGCCATAATCCTTGTCCCACTTCAACTGCGGGAACAGGCGCAGATAATCATCCCAGCCATCGAGCGCCATGTCGACATGCGCACGACCGACCGCGCCGATCGCCGCGCCAGCTTCGTTGCGGGCAAGGTCGGACAGGCGTTCGCGATTATCCTCGAACAGGGCGCGCAGCTTCGTGACCAGTGCGACGCGCTTTTCGACATTGGTGGACCAGTCGGTAGTGTCGAATGCGCGGCGGGCAGAGGCGATGGCTTCGTCCACATCGGCGGCGGAGGCATCCGCCGCCTTGCCAACCGGCTCGCCCGTCCAGGGGCTGATGACATCGAACGTCGCGCCGCCCTGCGCATCGCGCAGCACGCCGTCGATCATGAGTTTGGCGTCGGGAAGAATGGCCATGGCGTATCCTGTCGAAAAAGGGGGAGATCAGCGCTTGCGCGCGGTCAGGGCGACCGTGCCCATATGGAGGTCGGCGGGCATGTCGAGAATGGCGCGGAAGGCGTCCGTCACGCTGTTATAATGGCTGATGCCACGCTCGCGCAGGTTGATGCCGACCTTGGCATTTTCCTGAGCGAACCGGATGGAAACGTCCATCGGCCAACTGCTGCCGGTCTTGGTCTCGTCCATCATCATGCCCGCCTGCACCGTGGTGACGCGGATGCCATCGGCATCCAGTTCGCGCGCCCACATGTCGGACATCAGTTCCAGCGCGGACTTGCCGCCCGCATACATCCACAGCATCGGCATCTTGATGGCGACGGATTCGCTGCTGACGTTGATGATATGGCCGCCGCCGCGCAGCAGAGACAAGGCTTCGCGCGCGCAGTAGATCGGCCCGGCGACGTTGGTGGCCAGCGCGGTCTGGATCTGGTCGTCGCGCCCTTCGGCCAGAGTGAAGGGTTCATAGACGGCGGCATTATTGATGAGAACGTCGATTTTGGGATGCTGGGCTGCGATCTGCGCAAAGGCGGCGCGGACGGAATCGGGGTTGCCGACGTCGCAACCGATCGCCAGATGCGGCGCGCCAAGCTCCGTCGCGACGGCTTCCACCTTCGACGCGGTGCGGCCCAGCAGAATAACGGTTTCACCATCGCGGGCAAAGCGCCGGGCCAGCGCACGGCCAAGGCCGTCGCCTGCGCCGGTAATCACGATTATCTTGCCCATGTCCTGCTCCGTTTCTTTCATTGTCGGATCATTCCTTCCCGCACCCGCGCGCGCGCGGCAAGAGGGCGGGCCATCGCGCGCGCGATAGCTGCATGGAGGTCAGGTCGCAGGTCGCGCGAAGTCGGCGGGATAGACCGACAGGTCGCCATCATAGGCGATGCCACCGGGCCAGAAACTGCTGCCGCTGACCCTGGCGAAATAATGGACCGTGCGCGCGACCGATCCGGCAGCGGAGCGCGGCGCGAAGGCGACGCCGCTAGGGCTGACCCCGCGCGCGCGAGCACTGAAATCCCTGACCGTGAACAGCAGGTCATCGGTCTGTTGCGCGCAGAAAACCAGATCGCTGCCGGGGCAATAGCGTCGGGGTTCCAGTTGGACCGGCGACAGCCGCCCGCGTTTCATGCCGACCTTTCCGGGGACGCGCGTGACTTCCGGGGAATGCACGGTGTCGTACCAGCGATGATATTCCGCTTCGCGCCCCGCGACGAAATTGGCCAATATGATGCTGACGCCGGAAAAGGGCTGGTCAGCCCGATGGTTGGGGCTGAACGCCCAGTCGCCATACATTGCGTAGCTGTGGATGCGTTCGCTTTCGTCGCTGTCGTCGATCAGTCCGGCGTCGCGCGCCTGCGCGAGCAGCGGTGCCAGTGCGGGCAGGTCTATTTCCGGCGTGGCGGTATCAAATTCATAGACGCTCAGGAACCGCCAGGGCTGGGGAATGTCGGCCATGATCTGCTGCACCGTGACTTCATAACGGTCGGCCGACCGAAAGCCGCGCAGGCGGGCCAGATCGTCACGGTGTGCGCCATCGAACCAGGCCGCATAATCGGCCTCCCGTCCGGCGGGGACATTATGCAGGTGGATGGTGGTGTGCAGCGACATATCCTCGGATCCTCATGGCTTTTTCGGCCTGTGGAACAATCCAGCATGGACAGGGCCACCGCGCCAGAGGGCGTTGGCAGACTGCGCCCATCAATCGCCGGGGCGGGATGGCTGCATGGTGATGTGCAGCCGCGTCAGGCGCGATTCCGCAATCCGCCATTCACCCGCAACGCGCCTGTAGCGGTCATGATAATGGCCATAGCCCGTCAACATGCGTCCGTCGGGCCAGACCAGATGATCCATCATCGGCCAGATCGCGGTGGCTTCGTCGCCCGACACCGTGATTTCGGGCATATGGACATGATGCACGGTCACGGCGGCATCCAGCGACCGGCGGATGCTGGCGACAAAGGCATCACGACCGGCAATGCGCGGTCCGCCCGACGCCGTGGCGTCGAGCAGGAAATCGGGCGTGAACAAGGCGGCCCAGCCATCCCAGTCCTTGCCGTCCATCAGCCGGCAATAGCGCGCCTTGAGTTCGGCGATCGCGTGCCAGTCAGCAAAATCGGGCGCGGTCATCAGAAGCGGAATCCGCGCATCTGGTTGCCGCCGTCGCACAGGATGACCTGATTGTTGACGAAGCTGCCTTCGTCGGAAGCCAGGAACAGGGCGAGATTGGAAATGTCGCCCGCCGTCCCCTGCCGCTTGACCGACTGCATCGCTTTCAACCGCTCCCAATTGGCGGGATCGACCCCTTGCAGCGCGGCTTCGGTTTCCATCAGGCCCGGTGCGATGCCGACGCAGCGGATTTCGTCCGCGCCAAATTGCTGCGCCATGGCATGGGTGAAGATGTTGAGCGACGCCTTGGTAATGCCATAGGCGGTCGCGGGATTATAACTGGCCATCGAGCATTTGTTGATGATGACGCCCTTGGCGCGGGCCAGCGCCGGGCGCAACGCTTCGGCCAGCAGCATCGGGCCAAAGGTGTTGACCGCAAAGAAATGCTGCCACTTGGCCATGCCAAGGCCAAAGAAGCCGCGCGCGATTTCGCCCGCATGAAGCCCCGCATTGTTGATGAGAACGTCCAGCCGGTCATGGTTGGCCAGCACGGTGGCTGCGAAGGCGGCGATGTCGGCCTCTTGCCCCATGTCGACGCGGTGGACTGACGCGGTGGTGCCCAGCGCCTCGACCAACGCCCTGCTTTCCGCCAGCCCGGCTTCGTTGATGTCGGCCAGGATCAGGTGCGCGCCCTCCCCTGCAAAAGCCAGCGCATGGGCGCGGCCAAGGCCGCCTGCGGAGCCGGTAACCAGCACGGTTTTGCCGCTGAAACGATTGGCCATGATCCTCTTGTCCTTTTTTGATTATTGCAGGCGGGTGAAGGTTACCCGTGCGATCCGCCAGCCCTGCGCTGTCAGGCGGAAAATGTCGCTGTAGCGGCCGATAACGGTGTCGATTGCGCCGGTGGCACGACGCTTCATATAGCCCAGAACGGTCCAGTCGCCGGTCGCACGATCGCCGTTCACGTCTATGCAGGGCGAATGGAGCATATGAATCATCCATTCGCTGTTCGCGCTGATCGCGGTGCAGAGATAGTCGGTGATCGCCTGCGGACTTTCGAGCAGACCGGCACCATAATCGCCAAGAAAATCGTCGGCGAATATAGCGGCGAACAGGCGGCGGGCATGATCGGGGTCGCTGGCGGACAGGTCGGCAGCCGCGCAATAGCGGGCCTTGAGGTTGGCGATCGCCAGTGCCTGATCCGCCTGCGCAGTCATGCCGGTTCGGCGGCAAGCTGCTTGACGACCAGCGCCTTGAGGTCCGCCGTCTTGATCTTGGCGCTGCCGGTCAGCGACAGGTCATCCTCGCTGAAGAACAGGACGCGCCGTGGCACCTTGTAGCTGGCAAGCTGGTCTTTGGCGAAAGCACGGATGGCGTCCTCGTCCAGCGGCGCGCCGACATGGGGGACGATGCAGGTCACCACCAGTTCGCCCAGCGTTTCGTGGGGCACGCCGACGGTCTGCGTCACTTTGACGCCGGGGCAGGATTTGATGACGGTGTCGATCTCGATCGGGGAAACATTCGCGCCGCCGGTTTTGATGATGTCGTTGAGACGCCCTTCCCAGTGGAGGCGACCTTCGGCATCGAACCAGCCGCCATCGCCCGTGTGGAAGAAGCCGTCGGCGTCCACGCTTTCGTCCAGCGGCACGCCGATATAGCCCAGCATCAGCGTCGGTCCCTTGACCGCGATTTCGCCACGATCGCCCAGCGGCACGACCGCGCCGGTCAGCGGGTCGAGGATTTTGAAGATATTGCCGGGCAGCGGCGCGCCATGGGTATCGGCGATCCGTTCCTTGGGCGTGCCGGAATCGAAGATCGTGCTGATGGTGAAGGTTTCGGTATTGCCATAGGCCGCCATAGGCTCCTGCCAGTCGGTGCTGACGGTAGGATGGCGCCCCAGAGGATTGGTCGGGTTCACATAATGAAGCGAGGACAGGTCCACATCCGCCCAGTTAGCGGCGGCCTCCAGTTGCGCCCATTGATGCGGCCACGCAAAGGCCATGGTGGCGCGTTCGCGCTCCATCAGCATCAATGCTTCTTCCGGCTGGAAGGTCGCTTGCAGGATCAGGCTGCCGCCAGATGACAGCGCGCCGCCGATGGCCATGGCGAAATTGCCCGACCAGAAAAAGCCGTTGGCCGACCAGGCGCGCGCATCCTCCTTTGCGGCGAGAAAGCGTTTCCAGCGCCATAGTTGCAGCGTGACGCCCCGGTGCATCGACAGGATGCCCTTGGGCCGGGCGGTCGAGCCGGACGAGAAGAACAGCACGCCGGGGTCCGCCGGCGTGACGGTCGCGGCGGTCGCATCGACCAGTGCCTGATCGACCGCATTACCGCGCGCGAGGAACGTCGCCCATTCCTCCACCATGCCCGCGCCGCCGCCGACCGACGCGATGTGACGCAGGAAGGGAAAATGGGGCGATGCCAGCGCACCGGGCGTGGCGCTCGCTATGGCCGGTTCCAGATCGGTCAGGATCGCGGCAAAGTCCTTTTTCAGGACGATGCGCTCCATCAGCAGGACGTGGCAGGCGGAGGACGCAAGCAGATGGTCGAGTTCGGCCGGAGTGGAAAAGGTGCTGAACGTCGCCGCAACGCCGCCCGCCAGCGCAGTGCCGAACACCGCCGCCAGAAATTCCGGGCGATTGGTCATCAGCACGCCGACGCGGGTTCCCTTCCCAATGCCGGACGCGATCAGCGCACGCGCAACGGCATTTGCCTGCGCCCACAGGTCGTCATAGGTCCAGCGGGTGACGCTATCCCCTTCGTGCATCACCAGCGCTTCGGCCGGGCCGGAGCGGGCGGTCACCTCCCGCAACCAGCCGCCAAGCGTCAGCGTCCCCAGCCCCGGCTCCTCATGGAGCGGGGGACCGGCGACGATCGAAAGCGGCTGGTCGGTCATGATGCGTCCCCGTGGCAGCGCTTAACGGTTCACGTCGACGATGATGCGCCCGCGCACCTTGCCGTCGATCAGGTCGACGGCCGCCGCGGGTGCTTCCGACAGGCCGATTTCATGCGCGATGACGCCGAGCAGCGCCGGGTCCAGATCCCGCGCCAGTCGCGCCCATGCGGCAAGGCGCGGGGGTTTGGGTGCCATCACGCTGTCGATGCCGAGCAGACGGACGCCGCGCAGGATGAAGGGCATGACGGTGACCGGGAAATCCGCGCCCTGCGCCAGACCACAGGCCGCAACAGCGCCGCCATAACGGGTCTGCGCGCAGCAATTGGCGAGCGTGAAGCTGCCGACCGAATCCACGACACCGGCCCAGCGTTCCTTCTGGAGCGGCTTGCCCTTTTCGGAGAGTTCGGCGCGGTCGATGATGCCCGCTGCGCCCAGTTGCGTCAGATAATCGGCTTCGGATGCCTTGCCGGTCGAACCGACGACCTTGTAGCCTGCCTTGCTCAGCAGGGCGACGGCCACGCTGCCCACGCCGCCGGTCGCGCCGGTGACCAGTATTTCGCCCTGTTCAGGAGTCACGCCGGCCTTGACCAGTGCTTCCACGCACAGCGCGGCGGTATAGCCCGCCGTGCCGATCGCCATCGCCTGCGCGCCGGTGAAGGCGGCCGGCAGCGGCACCAGCCAGTCGCCCTTCAAACGGGCCACCTGCGCCAGCCCGCCCCAATGGCCCTCGCCCACGCCCCAGCCGTTCAGCACGACCTTGTCGCCCGCCTTCCATTCGGCATGGTCCGACGTGCGGACCGTGCCGACCAGGTCGATGCCCGGCACCATCGGGAATTTGCGGACGACCGGCGACTTGCCGGTGATGGCCAGACCATCCTTGTAATTCAGGGTAGAATAATCGACGTCGATGGTGACATCGCCATCGGGCAGGCTGGTTTCATCCACCTGCGCAAGCGATACGCTCTGCTTGTCGTCCGTCTTGTCGATCACAATTGCTGAAAACATGGATCATTCCTTTTTGGAAGAAGAAGGGGGTCGGGTCCGGGCCAGACCGTCGCGCAGGCGATCGGCGATGCCGGGAAAACGGTCGGCCCGCATCGAGCCGTACATGCACAGGCGCAGCGATTCCTGCGCCACGCGGCGGGCCAGGTCGCGGCGCTCCTCATCGGGGCGAGCGTGGGAGCTGGCCCATACCGGCCAGAGAAAGGCACCCGCCAGCATCATGACCGACAGCACTTCGACATCGATCCCGTCCTGGGCCAGGTCGGTTTCGGCAAAACGCTGAAGCGAGCCTTCATATTCGCGCCAGAAGGGGTCGGCCATCGGATCGGGCGAGGACAGGAGTTGCAGCAGCCAGATGCGGCAGAGTTCGGGATTTTCCATCGCGAAGATGGCAAGGCGGTCGGTCGTGTCGGCAATATCGACCTGCTCCACCCGCCGTTCGCCGATGGTTTCAGGGTCGCCGAATACGGACCGGAACATGCGATCCGACACCCAGTCGGCGGTCGCCTCGATCAATTTTTCGCGCGTTTCGAAATGCTGATAGGCAGTGCCGCGATTGACCCCGGCCAGTGCGGCCACTTCGGACAGGCTGATGCCTTCGGGTCCATCCTTGGCCAGCAGCGCGCGCGCGGCTTCCAATATGGCTTCCCGCGTCGCCACGGGATCGCGCGAGCGTCTTTTGCGAATATCGGTCATTGCGCCGTTCCTGTCCTCTCGTTCCGGCATCGCGCCTGCCGGGCGACGCGCGTCGCGAGGCTGGGCAGCGGCCGATGTCCCGGCGCACATCACCATCACATGGTCCTTGAGGCAAGATCAGTTGATCATCACTGTTGTTGATCAAGCCCATTCCTGCCCGCCCCGGCCGCTAAGTCAACATGACCCGCGCGATCATCGCCGCTGCGAAGAATCTGCGCGTTTTTCTGGGCATCCAAACGAAAAAGGCCGGGCAAATCCATGGGACTGCCCGGCCATTTTTACAGGCCTAGCCTGGCGTCACCCGTGTCAGCGCGACCCGAAATAGAAGCGGACGTTGACACCAAATTCACGCGGCGGGGTAACCGTGCCGCCGGTATAGGGGCTGTTGACGGTGGTTGCCGCCGTGGTCGCCCCTGTCGCGGTGAAGCCGGTGATCTGCTGATAGCTGGTGAACAGCTGCGCCGTGCGCGTCAGCACCTTGGTCGTGTCGAACAGGTTCTTGGCGAACAGTGACACTTCCCAACCGCCATCGGGGTCGCGGATGCCCGCATAGAGGTTGGTCAGAGCATAGGCACCGACCTGGTCGAAGCTGTTGCCCGGATCGCCCTGCGACTTGCCGTTATAATTGACGAGGCCGCGCACGAAACCATCGACCTTGCCCGAAATCGCGGTGTGATATTCGCTCTGCAACGTCACCGTGACCGGCGGCATGAACGAAGCGCGCTGCGACACGTTGCAGGACGCCAGGTTGTTGGATCCGACTGCGGCCTGCAATTGCGCCAGAGTGGGCGCGGCGTTGGACGCATCGGGGGTGCCATCCTTGTTCAGGTCGTTGCACGGGATGTTGCCGCCCTTGATCTTGCCCAGCGAATAGCTGGCGCTTAGGCCGACATTGAAGCCACGGGCGACTTCGACGTTGAATTCGCCTTCGACCCCGTTCACTTCCACCGGCACCGCGCCGACGAAGTTGAAGGCGGCAACCTGCTGCGCTGTTCCCGTCACCGCGCCTGCCGCGTTACGGACAGCAACGGTGTTGATATAATAGACGCCGTTATTGGGCACGCGGAACGGGAAATTCTTGTAGGTCTGGTGATAGAGCGTGCCGTTGAAGCGCGCCCGGCCACCCATCAACGTGCTTTTGAAGCCCAGTTCATAGGATTTGGACGTTTCGGGCGGCAGGTTGAGGAAGCTGTTTTCCAGCGCCGACTTCACGATGTTGAAATCGCCCACCACGTTCAGGCCCGGCCGCATCGAGCTGCCCGTTGCGGCATAGACCAGGAAGTCGGGGGAGAAATTATGCTTCACCGACGCGCTGTAGATCAGCTTCTTGAGATCCTGCGTATCGTTGGTCAACGCATTGCCATTGACCGCAAGCCGGCTGAGCGAGGTATATTTGATCTGGCGCAGACCGCCGGACAATTCGGTCTTTTCACCCAGATGCGCGGTCAGGTTGCCATAAAATGACTGTTCATGGGTTTCGTTGCCACGGGCCACGTTGGTGGTCACGATCGACGCGATACTGCCACCGAAGCTAGCGGGCAGACGAACGACGGTCAGGCTGCTGAGGTTGGTTGGGGACGTCAGCTTGCTGTCGAAGAAGCCGACCACATAGTCGAACATGCCGAACACACGTTCTTCATTCTGAAGCCGGACTTCATGCGATGTCGCCTTTGCCACGGTCTGCGTGATCTGGTTGATGTCGCGGCCGATGAAGACGTTGGCATCATCCGAATTGTCGGTCGAGTAGAATTGCTGCTTCGTCCGCTGCCCCTGATAGATCAGCCGCTGGCCCCACTGCGCCACTTCCGCGCGCCAGTTGTAGATGTCGAACGTCTGGTTGACGATGCGCGGCGTTTCCTGGATCGACAGGCGGTCCTTTGCGGTCAGCAGCACCGGGCTGACCGGCGCGGCAGGGTTCACTTCGCTGAAGGAAATCGCCTGATCGTAGGTCCGGGCTTCCCGGTCCATAAACTGGTAGGTGCCTTCCAGCTTGATCCAGTCCGCAGGCTCGATCGCGCCAGTGACGCGATAGCTTTTTGTGCGCGAATGGGGATCGGGCGCACCGGCGGTGCGCACCAGCGGACGGACGCGGTCGGCTTCATTTTCGTCCCACAGGCCGGAAACGCGGATCGCCGCGATGCCTTCGATGATGGGAAGGTTCAGGCCGCCCTTGAAGTTCAGCGTGCCGATGTCGTTGCCGGTCCAGTCGGCAAAGCCGCCAAACTGGTTCAGGTCGGGCTTGCGCGCGGTGATGGTGATCGAACCCGATGGCGAAGCGCGACCGCGCAAGGTGCCCTGCGGCCCGCGCTGCACTTCGATCTGGCCGATGTCATACATTTGCTGAAGGATGGCGCCCGCCGAAATCGGGGCGTCGTTGAAGTAGAATTCGACCGTGCCGTTATTGCCGCTGGCATTGGCGTCGAAATTGACGCCGCGCAACCGGGCGTTGCCGCCAATGCCATTGGCGTTGGTGGTCAGTTCCAGACCCGGCGCGAGCGATTTGACTTCGGTGAATTCGCGAAAGTTGAGGTTGCCGATCGATGCTGCGGTCACGGCGTTGATGACGGCGGGGACGTCCTGCACATCTTCTTCACGGCGACGGGCCTGCACGATGATGGTGGCCGCATCGAAGCCGCCGTCCTGCGGCGCTTCCTGCGCCATGGCAGGGGTCGACACGGTCAGGGCCGCCATGCTGGCACCCATCAGATAATAGGCTGTCATGCGTTTCACAGAAAAATCCTCCCCATCAAGGCGCCTCACCCGATCTTGGGCCTGGTGCGGCGCAGTCGTCATTGTGCTTTTGTGAGTCTCGTTATGCCCGATTAAAATGATGCGCGAAGCCCTTACCCAACAGGTGTGTCTATATATCGCCGCTGCGATTCTGACCTGATCTTGGGGGTTTGGCGCACTATCGCCCAGGCATTTTTGCAAAGCAGGCGCAGTTGCGGCATGACGCGGCCATGACCGACCAGCCAGCACAGCGCCGCCGCAACCGCGCGTTCGACGAGACTCACCAGGCACTGATCGAAACGGCTGTGCGGCTGATTTCGGAAAAAGGGGCGTCAGCACTGTCGATCGCGCAATTGGCACGCGAAGCGGCGATCGACCGCACGAGCGTCTATTATCATTTTCGCAGCCGCGACGAATTGATGGGTGCCGTCCGGCAATGGTCCTCTGCCCAACTCGCCGCCGCCTTCACAGGGCCAGGTTCGCAGGATGAGCGGATCGACCATATTACGCGTTTCGTGCTGAACCACCCGGCGCTGATCCAGCTCTGGATCGCCGATTTCCTGTCTGGCGACGATATAAGGGACAGTTATCCGCATTGGGACGAACTGGTGAAGGCCATTTCGGGGATGGCCGAGAATCGGGGCATCGACCCCGAAATTTTCTGCACCATGCTGATTACCGGATCGGTGATCGGTCCACGGATATTCCGTAACGCCGTCCGCCCGGACATGTCCGACGAAGAGATAGTCGCGCGATTCCGTCATGAACAGAAGCGGTTGCTGGAAGGGCTGAACCTGCTTCGGGCATAATTTCTACACACCTGTTGAATTTAATGCGGATCGCGCTATTCTCTGCTGCATAAGATGTAGCGAGAGGATCAGCATGAACGCGCCCGTTCCCGCCTTTACGCCCGTGTGCGATGGCGATGTCGCCTTTCTGGGCACCGATCCCATTCCCGCCGGGCCATATCACGAAGCCAGTTGGTATGAGGCCGAACGGCAGGCGATATTCCTGAAGGACTGGATCGAGATCGGCCATGTCTGCGAACTGCCCGAACCGGGCAGTTTCATGCGGCGCGACCTTGAATTCGCCAAAGCATCGCTGCTGATCGTGCGTGGAAAGGATGGCATGATCCGCGCCTTCCACAATGTCTGCACGCATCGCGGCACGCAGTTGGTGGAACAGGCGCAGGGCAAGGCGGCGACCTTCAGCTGCCCCTATCATCGCTGGACCTTCGGTAGCGACGGAGCGCTGATTTCAGCGCCCGATTTCGAGCAGTTTCATGTTTCCAAGGCCGATTGCGCATTGCCGCAGGTCGCGCTGTCCCTGTGTGCCGGGCTGATCTTCATCAGCTTTGCCGCGGACCCGCCGCCCTTGCGCGACTGGCTGGGCGGTCTGGCGGAACGGCTGGAAGCGTTGCCGGTGGCGCGGGCGACGACCTTCTCCGAATATGTCTATGACATCGACGCCAACTGGAAGCTGACCTATGATAATTTCCAGGAAAATTATCATCTGCGCTTCATCCATCCGCGCACCGGGCTGGCGACGCTGGGAACGGACAATCCCTATGGTTATCCGCTGCGCTATGATTTCTACGGCGTCCATCGCACCCAGACCATCTGGTCCAACCCCGCCCCGCGCGTTCAGCCGATGCAGCGTTTCGCGTTCGGCAAGGGGTTTGGCGCGGCGGCCGCGCGCGATCTGGTCGGCGGAGCGCATGACCGGGACTATTTCGCGCTGTTCCCCAATTTCTTCCTGCTGGGCACCCCGGCGCAACATTTCTCCCATGTCGTCTATCCGATCGATGCGACCAGGTCGCGCGGGGTGATCCGCATCTATTGGGTGGGCGAGGATGGCAGCGCCAGCGAACGCTTCGCCCGCGAATTTGCCATGGCGACCGCGCGCGACATCCATGCCGAGGATCGCGCCGTGATAGAGGCGGGACAGCGCGGACTTTCCAGCGGGGCGCTGACACATATCCATTTCCAGACGCAGGAAGCGCTCTGCCGTCATCTTTACAACGGCGTGCGCGATGCGGTCGAAAGCTGGCGCGCAACGCAGGAGGCCAAGGCATGAGCATGTTGCCCACAGGATTTGAGGCGCTCGACCCGTTCGTCGCGGACTGGGCGATCGAGGGCGCAGCGGCGCGGGCCGCGCGACGGACCCGATCGACCCCGCAAGAGCGGCAAGGCTTTTTCGATGCAGCCGCCCCTCTGCTGGACGCGGCGCTGGATCGGCTGGACGCGACTCCCCTGCCCGATCAGGACGACGCGGAACGGCGATTGATGCTGCTGTGCCTGTCGCTGGCCCATGTCGCGCAGGCGGTGGAGATACAGGCGGAGGACGAGATTCGCCATGCGCCGCACCGCGAAGCGATGCGCATCGTCCGCGCGCCTGCCGACACGCATATCTAGGAATCGCGTCATGGACATGGGATTGAACGGCAAGATCGCAATCGTCACCGGCGCGACCGCCAATATCGGGCGAGCCATCACGCTGGGACTGGCGGCGGAGGGCGCCGCGATCGTTGCGGTGGGGCGTGACGAGGCAGCAGGCGCGCGGTTGGTGGCGCTATGTCTGGAACGGGGCGCGACGCGCGCCACCTTCATAGCCGCCGACCTCACCGATCCGGCGGCTCCGGCGCAGATCCTGACTGCGGCTGGCGGGCCGGTCGCGGTGCTGGTCAACAATGTCGGGGGCAATGTCGGTGCGGGCTTTTTTGCCGAGTCCGATCCGGCCACATGGGCCGGCGATATCGACATCAATCTGGGCACCGTTTTGCGCATGACCCATGCGGCGCTGCCCGGCATGATCGCCGCGAAGGCAGGCGCGATCGTCAATATCGGGTCAACGGCGGGAATCGTGGGCGACTATATGCTGCCGGTCTATTCGGCGGCCAAGGCAGCGGTGCATGGCTTTACCAAAGTGCTGGCCAAGGAAGTTGGCCAGCATGGCGTGCGGGTCAATTGCGTTGCACCCTATGGCACGGTGTCGACCGATCCCGATGCGTTCAGCGCGGGTAGTCGGTTCAACCGCGACCATGGTTTTTTCAGCACGGCGTTCGCGGGAACCGGCGCGGAGGATATGGCCAGACGCGCGCGCCAGACCGTGCTGGGTCGCCCGGTCGCCACGGCCGACGAAGTGGCGTCGCTCGCCATATATCTGGCGAGCGACAAGGCCAGCTTCATCACTGGGCAGGTCTATCCGGTGGATGGCGGCAGCCTGCTCTAGATTTGCGTTTGGTGCATTTTCGCAGAAGCCACCTGCTTTGAAAATGCTCTAGTCGGGCGGGCCGAAGCGGAAGATGACCAGCTTGTTGCCGTCGAGGTCGCGGAAATAAGCACCGTAAAAGCCGTTGGGATCGTCGCCCCGGATGCCGGGCTTGCCTTCGCACTGGCCACCCAGTTCCAGCGCCCTGGCATGGACGGCGTCCACCACGGCGCGGCTTTCGGCCGGAATGCCGACCTGATTGCCGTTGCCGGGCGATGCTTCGCCTTCAAACGGCCGACCGATCAGCAACATGCCGCCATCGCCCGATTTATAGGCGACGACATCGGGCCGGTCGAAGGCGCGAACCGCGCCCAGCAGGGCGGCGATGGCATCGTAGAAGATTTTGGCGCGATCAAGGTCGCGCGTGCCGAAGCGGGCCATGCCGATCATGCGGGGCGTCCTCCCATAGCGGCCCAGCGGTCGGGCACCATCCAGCAATATTCGGTATAATGGCCCAGCCAGGCGCGGGTATCGAGATAGAGAAACTCCAGCATGCCGGGCGTGCCGCCTTTCAGCACGATGGGATAAGGCTGTTGATCGACCCGCGCCATGAAGGCGTCCCAATCGTCCACCAGATGGCAGATATGGTGGAATTTCAACCGGTCGTCGGCGGGCAGCGCGTCGCGATAGAGCGACAGCACGTCGCCGTCGATTGGCTGGATCAGTTCGAACTGCGTGTCGCCGACCCAGACGAAGGCGAGTTTCTGCACGCCCACGCCCTCCCCCTGCGGGGTCCACAGATTGACCGATACCTGCGTTTCCATGAGCAGCCGGATATCCGCGCGTTCCTTGAACTCCGACACGGCCTTGTCGACATTGCGGGTCACATAGGCGTTTTGATAATGGCGTCCGACGATCATCGTCCTGACCTCTCCCGATCCATGATTTTGTCGTTATCGTGGACAGCAAGATGGACATAGCAATCGCATTTGGCCAAGCCGCAGATATGTCGCCATCCGGACGAAATATCGCCAAGCAGCCATAGCGGATCAGGCCGGTGGGGGCAGGCGGCGCTGGCGGAACTGGCGCGGCGTAGCCCCGGTGGCGCGGCGGAAGGCGAAGGCGAAACTGGACGGGGAAGCAAAGCCGAGCGCGAAGGCAATGGCCTTCACACTGTCGCTGCTGGCCAGCAGCCGCTTGGCCATGTCGATGCGGGTCTGGGCGATATGATCGCCGATCGAATGGCCGCGCGCGGCGCGGAAACCGCGCGTCAACTGCCGGGCGGACATGTTGCACAGCGCCGCCAGTTCCTCCAGCGCGGGCGGCGGGCCGGGCTGGTGCAGCCGTTCGTCGATGCGGCGCAACCGCCATGAGGCAAGGCCGCCGGTAATCGGTCCCTGCGCAATCGCCTGACAATAGCGGGCGACTTCGATCGCCAGTTGCTGGGCGATGAGTTCGGCCAAAATCGCGCTGCCTGCGCCGGGATGGCGCACTTCTTCGGCCAGCCGGAACAGGCAGGCGCGCATATGGGGGTGCGCGATGTCCAGCCCCGCCGCCAGCCGCCGGTCTGTCCATTCGATGCCGCCATCGTCCAGCCAGCGGTCGATGGCGGCGGCGGGAATTTCGCACACGACCGACGCCTGCCGTCCGCCCGATTCGCTGCGGACATGGATGCCCTCACCCGGCGGCACGAGGAAGATTTCGCCCAGCGGTTCGTAGCGATGCGGCCCCCACCGCTCACGATAGCAGCCACGCGCCTTTTCCGGGCGGGGCGTCAGGCACAGGTCCAGCCAATAATGATCGGTGCGGCGAAACAGCCGGTCGGTCGGCTGTTCCAGATGCAGCCGCATGATCCGCACCTGCGCCGACGGGACGACCAGTTCCGCTTCGAAAATGGATTCGGCATATGTTTCTCTTGGCGTTTCGCCTGATGGCATTGCCCTCTCCTGCCCTTGCTTGGTCTTGGCCCTATCGGTGGATTATGGCCCGATTACGACAGTCAGGTCAATTGCGGGGCGAACCGCGCTGATCGACAATCGCCCCAGCAGAATGACCGCCAGCGGGCGGCGATATTTCTTTAGGAGAGCGACAGGTGGCGGGTCTTTTCGACTGTTCGGACAAGGTGACGCTGGTGACCGGCGGCAATGGCGGCATCGGGCTGGGCTTTGCGCGTGGCGTGGCCAAGATGGGCGGCAAGATCGCCATCTGGGCGCGCAATGCGGACAAGAACGCAGCGGCCAAGGCGGATTTGCTGGCGGCGGGCGCGAGCCGGGTGGAAACCTATCAGGTGGATGTGGCGTCCGAAGAGGCGATCATCGCGGGCTATGCGCAATTGCTGGCCGATTTCGGGCGGGTCGATTGTGTGTTCGCCAATTCGGGTCGCGCGTCGCGCAGCCGGTCAGTGCTGACGCTGGATTCGGCCGAATGGCATGATCTGATGGCGGTGAACCTGCACGGGGCTTTTTTCACCCTGCGCGAAGGGGCCAAGGCCATGGTTGCACGGGCGGAAGCCGGCGAGCCGGGCGGCAGCCTGGTCTATTGCGGTAGCCTGTCCATGTTCCACGGCATGCCGGGCATCAACAATTATGCCGCGTCCAAGGGCGGCATGGGCGCAGCGGTGCGCGGCATGGCGGCGGAACTGGGCAAATATGAGATCCGCGCGAACAGCATCGCGCCCGGCTATGTCAAAACCGGTATTGGCGGCGGCGATGATCTGAGCGAGGAAATGAAGGCGCGCATGGCCGCCGTGGACGCGCATTTTTCCGCCAAGACCCCGATCCACCGGCCCGGCGCGATCGAGGATTTCGAGGGGATCGGCGCCTATCTCTGCTCCGATGCATCGCGGTTCCACACCGGCGATACCATCGTGATCGACGGCGGCAGCCTGATCTATCCCCCCTACGCCTTCTGATCGGAACCGCCCCCATGCGCCTGCTCACCATCCATGACGTCAATGACGTGCGATTGGACCCCTATGAACGGCCCGAAGCGGGGCCAAAGGATGTGGTCGTGAAAATGAAGGCCTGCGGCATTTGCGGCAGCGACCTGAGCTACATCAAAAATGGCGGCATCCCGACGCCGGGCAAAAAGACCGCGCTGGGCCATGAAGGGGCTGGCGAACTGATGTTCGTGGGCGCGGACGTGACCGGCGTGTCGGTGGGGCAGAGCGTCATCATCAACCCGATGATGACGCCCAGCTATATCGGCAGCGGCGGGCCGGAGGGTGCCTTTACCGAGGAATTGCTGGTCCGCGACGCGCGGCTGGGCGACAGTCTGCTGCCCATTCCCGACGGCATCCCCTATGATGTCGCCGCGATGTGCGAGCCGCTGTCGGTCGCCATGCACGGGGTCAACCGCGCACAGGCGAAGGCGGGCGACAGGATCGTGATCTTTGGCTGCGGGCCGATCGGCCTTGGCATGATCCTCTGGGCCGTGGATCGGGGCTGCGACGTGATCGCGCTCGATCTGGCCGAGGAAAGGCTGGAGCGCGCACGGGCGCTGGGAGCGACGACGATCAATCCGGCACAGGAAGATTCGATCGCGCGGATCAAGGCGATTCACGGCACGGTCATGGTGTTCGGGCGGGAAAAGTCACTGACCGACGCCTATATCGACGCGGCGGGTGCGCCGTCGATCCTGCATGACGTGGTGACGCTGGCCAAGACCCATGCGCGCCATGTCATTACCGCCGCCTATCTCAAACCGATCGAACTGCCCGCCGGGCCAATGCTGACCACCGAAATGACGATCACCACGGCGGTCGGTTATCCGACCGAAATGCCCGACGTGATCGCCGCCATGCCGCGTTTGCAGGACAAGATTGCGGCGCTGATCAGCCACATATTGCCGTTCGACCGGGTGATCGAGGGGCTGGACATCGCCGCGCGGCCGCAATCGGCCAAGGTGATGATCGCATTCGAGGATGCAGCATCATGAGCGAGAAGCAGCAGACGCCTTTGGGCGCACTGGTGATGGCCGGTCAGGGGCAGACGGACGCCGAACGCATTGCCGATGGCATCTTCATGGTGAAGGATATTTCCAACGCCTATCTGGTGACCACCAGCGACGGCGACCTGTTGGTCAACACCGGCTTTCTGGGCAATGGCGCGCGCAACAAGGGACTGTTTGCCGCGCATCGGACCGGGCCGCTGCGGCGGATCGTCGTGACGCAGGCCCATGCCGACCATTATGGCGCGTTGCCCGACCAGAAGGAGGAAGCTACGCAGGTCATCACCGGCGCGGGCTTTACCGAGACGGCGGAGTATTTCGACCGGCTCGCGCCTTTTCTGGGTCGCCGGTCGGGCAAGCTGTGGGCGTCGATGACCCGGCGCGACGGACCGCCGCCCAAGCCGCCGGTGATCGTGCCGGACGTGGAAGTGGCGACATCGCTGGCTTTCGAACAGGGCGGTCGCCGGTTCGAGGTGGTCAAGACGCCGGGCGGTGAGAGCCTGGATAGCGTGTTCGTGTGGATGCCCGACGAGAAGACCGTCTTTACCGGCAATCTGTTCGGCCCGGTGTGGCGCGCGATGCCCAATCTGGTGACGATGCGCGGCGACAAACCCCGGCTGGTGCGCGCCTATCTGCGGTCGGTCGAACAGGTGCGGGCGCTGGGCGCGGAGTTGGTGATTACCGGCCATGGCGATCCGATCCGGGGGGCGGAGACGATCCGCGCGAATCTGGACGCGATGCACGCGGCGGTCAGCTATCTGGAGCGTGAGACGATCGCGGGGATGAATGCGGGCCGGACGGTGCAGGATCTGATGCGCGAGGTTGCGCTGCCTGCGGACCTGAAGATCGGCGAATTTCATGGCAAGACCAGTTGGGTCGTGCGCGCCATATGGGAGGAAAATGGCGGCTGGTTCCATTATGCCGATGGCACCACCGCGCTCTATGGCGTGCCGCGTGCGGCGGTCAGCGCCGATCTGGTCGAACTGGCCGGTGGCGCAGGGGCGATCGTGGGTCGCGCCCATGTGCATGCGGCGGCGGGGCGGCCATTGGAAGCGCTGCACCTGATCGACATCGCGCTGGGCGTCGCGCCCGACCATGAGGCGGGATTGAGCGTCCGAAAGTCGGCGCTGGAACAATTGCTGGCCGCGAGCGGCAGCACGAACCTGTCGGAAACCATGTGGCTGAAGGCGGAAATCGCTGAGACGGGCAAGCGCCTCGCCAGCCAAACACAAAAGGGAGAAGGATGATGACCACCACCACCGCAGGGCTGGACGCCGATGCGCTGATCGCCGCCGCGCGCGAACAGACGGGCCTGACCGATCTGGGCGACGACGCTATATTGGAGGGGCTGCATGTCCTCACTGACGCGATCAACCGGGAAGCCAAGCTGACCGAGGCCGCACAGGGCCGGTGGGCGCAGCAAATCACCGCGACGCTGGCGAACCGCTTGCAGGTTGAGGATTATCTGGCCAAGCACCCCGCGTTGCTGGACGCGCCGGTCGAAAAGCCGCTGTTCGTATTCGGCCTGCCGCGCACCGGCACGACGCTGACGATCAATTTGCTGAACGCTGATCCGGCGCGCCGATCATTGCTGCGCTGGGAAGCGTTCAACAGCGTGCCCCCCGCGGCCAAGGGCGCGCTGAGCAGCGATCCGCGCTATGTCGCGGAACAGGCACGGCTCGACATGATGCTCAAATATGCGCCGCATATTTCGGCGATGCATCATGAGGATGCCGACAGCCCGACCGAATGCCAATTCTCGATGGCACCGTCCTTTTGCGCGCAATATTATGACTCGGTTCTGAATATTCCGAGTTATCAGAAGTGGTTGTTCAGCACGAGTTACCTGCCCGCCTTCCGCTATCAGAAGCGGCTGTTCCAGTTGTTGCAGGAAAATGAGGGCGGCCAGTGGACGCTCAAAAATCCGTGGCATCCGCTGTTCCTGAATGACCTGACCACCGTCTATCCCGACGCGCAGCTGGTCATGACCCATCGCGATCCCGCCGATGTCGTCGCGTCGGCGTGCAGCCTGGTCTATCAGGTGCGCAAGATGTTCAGCGACGATGTCGATCCGGTCGAGGTCGGCAAGTCGCAACTGCGCACGTTCGACCTGATGATCGAACGGATGCTGGCCTATCGGGAGAAGCATGGCGCGGATTCGATCCACGACATCCAGTATGACGCGCAGGTGCGCGACCCGATTGGCACGATGAAGCGGCTCTATGCGCGGTTCGACACCGAACTGACGGCGGAAGCGGAAAGCGCGATGCAGGCGATGCTGGACGCCAATCCGCAGGGCAAGCATGGCAAGCATAGCTATGACCTGGCCGATTACGGGCTGGATCGCGCGGGCATCCATGCGCATTTCAAGGATTATACCGAGCGGTTTGGGATTAAGTGCAAGGCATGAATAGTGGGCCGGACAGTCGGCCCCATCTACCCCCGTTCGGGCTCAGCCTGTCGAAGCCTTGCCCTTCTGTTCAAGAAGTGCGGCCCTTCGACAAGCTCAGGGCGAACGGAGGAAGGGGATGAACGCAAATCGGCGAAGGTCATCGCCGCGCGAGGATGAAAGGCTTTACCCCGCCCGCGCTATCGCGAAACAATAGCGCAGATGGTCCATATGCCCGTCGGGCACTGGCGGGAAATGCAGCGCGTCGTCGGTCGCGCGGATGATGTCGAGATTGTCCGCGACCTGCTCGATGGTCCAGTCGGGGCGGAACATGCCTTTGGTTTCCATCGTGTAGGCGCGCGCGACCCGGCCCGCCATGGCGATCAGCATTTCGCCCGATACCGCGCAATCCTCATGCGCCAGATAGCCGACCGTGGGCGCGACCAGATCCGGGTCCATCGGCGGATAGGCGCTGGTGTCGAGGCCATCGGCCATGCGCGTGACCGCCCCGGGCAGGATGATATTGCTTTTGATATTGTGCCCCGCCCCCTCGATCGCGGCGACATTGGACAGGCCGGTCATCGCGGCCTTTGCCATCGAATAATTGACCACGCCTG
Source organism: Sphingobium sp. KCTC 72723 (assembly GCF_014280435.1). Classification (NCBI taxonomy): domain Bacteria; kingdom Pseudomonadati; phylum Pseudomonadota; class Alphaproteobacteria; order Sphingomonadales; family Sphingobiaceae; genus Sphingobium; species Sphingobium sp. KCTC 72723. Next base: position 2,522,796 of record NZ_CP060388.1, read on the forward strand.
CATTGCCATAGAGGCCGTTGATGGAGCCGGTCAGGACGATGCGGCCATAACGGGCGGCGGCCATATGCGGGAAGGCGGCGCGCACGACATGGAAAGCGCCGCGCATATGGACGTCCAGCACCGTCTCGAAATCGGCATAGCTTAAGTCGTTGAGCGAACCGCGCCGCACGATGCCCGCATTGTGGATCAATATGTCGATGCGGCCATAATGGGTGATGGCGGCGTCAATGATCGCCTGCCCGCCCTGCGGCGTGGCGACGCTGTCGGTGGAGGCGATCGCCTCTCCCCCGGCTGCGCGGATTTCATCGACCAGCGCCTGCGCGGGGCCAGCGTCGGTCCCCTCCCCCTGCATCGACACACCCGGGTCGTTGACGACGATCTTTGCGCCCCGCGCCGCCAGCAGCAGCGCATAGGCACGGCCCAGCCCCCGGCCCGCGCCGGTTATGGCGGCGACCCGGCCATCGAAACGCATCTCGTCCATCCTGCGATCCTCTCTCTCATTTGCGCCGATCCTAACGACGCGGGCGCAACGCAAAAGGGTCGCCGCCGCATATCGCTGCGGCGACGACCCTTCCTCCCCTACCACTTACAGGATCAGGCTGGCTTGCCGGGCAATTCGGCAATCGAAGTGCCGAAAGCGGAGACTTCACCGCGATGGGTGGTCGCCTGCTGCTGGATCTCGACGAACTTCTTGCCGTTTTCCTCGAACTTGCGGATCACGCTGCCGTCGATGTAGATCGCGTCACCATCAGGATTGTGGCGGCGGATCTGGCATTTGCTGCGCGTCAGGAAGCCGTCGTCACCGATCCAGTTGGTGATGTGATGAGTCAGCCAGCTGCAACGCTCCGGACCATAATCATAGGCGCCGGGCGCGCCGACTTCGAGCGCGAAGGCTTCGTCCCAATGCACGCGCTCTGGGCAATCGGGCACGTTGAAGCGGTTGCGGATGCCCAGGCCCGGATGCGCCTGCTGCATCTGGTTGGCCAGCTTGTTGGCGCGGATGTAAAGCCCGCCCCAGCCCTGCGCATAACAGATGAAGCCGGTGACCGTCATCGGTCCCTTCATCATGCGCGGCAGTTCGACGCCGACATTCACATCCTCCCAATAGCGAGGAACGGAGCCGCGAATTTCCTCATTCTGATAGAGGCGGGTGAATTCAGCCAGTTCCTCCTCGGTATATTGCTCCACCCGGCCACGGGCTTCGGTATATTTGGTGCCGCGTTCGCGCGCTTCGTCGCGGTCGGTGCGGAATACCCAGCTGTCGCCCTCGGCCACCTTGTCGCCCGACTGGTTGAAGAAATCGACATGGTAGATCTGCTGGAACGAACGCCCGGCGAACTTGGTCTGATGCTCGACCAGATCCTTCAGATAGGCTTCGGTGCGGATCGTGTCGTTGCGCAGCACCGGCTTGTGCCAGGTCCAGTCGGCCCCCGCCCACATGGCATGCACGCCCGACAGGCCGCCGCAATAGCCCGAAATGATCCGGCTGGTGGTGAACAGGAAGCTGGGCAGCGCGACGACCGAGCCGTAGCGCGTCTTGTCGGCATAAGACGGGTCGCACCACAATGGGTTATCGTCGCCAATGCCATGGGCGTAGTGGCGGATCGCGTCGCGGGTCGCTTCATAATTCCACGGTTCAACCGTATTCTCGATCTTGACGCCGATGCGCTTGCGCAGGTCGTCCAGACCTTCCTCGGTGATCTTGGGGAATTTGTTGGTGGGGGCTTTCGCCAATGTTGCCATGTCTCTTCTCCTAGGGTTCAGTTGACGAGTTCGGCCGCTTTTGCAGCCTCACGATCTCGAAGGATTTTGCGGTGGACCTTGCCCGCCGGGGTCTTGGGCAGTTCGGTCACGAATTCGATCAGGCGGGGGAATTCATGCTGGGCCAGCTTTTCGCGGGTGAAAGTCTGGAGTTCCTTGACCAGCGCGTCGCTGCCATCGACATTGGCGATGACGAATGCCTTGACCACCTGCCCCCGCTGCGGATCGGGCACGCCGATAACGGCACATTCCAGAACGGCCGGATGCTTGAGCAGCGTGTTTTCAATCTCGACCGCGCTCATCGTCCAGCCAGCCGAAATGATGACGTCATCGGCGCGACCGCAATGGTAGAAATAGCCGTCGGCGTCGATCTTCGCGCGGTCCTTGGTGGTTTCCCACCTGTCGCGGCGCCACAGCATCAGTTCGCCAATCTCACCGGGGTCGGACGGCGTGCCGTCTGGGCGCTGCACCTGCAAACGCTGGCCCGGCACTGCCTTGCCGAGCGAACCCGGCTTGACCGTGAAATCCTCAGCGCCGGGATAATTGACCAGCACCACGCCGATTTCGGTGGTGCCATACATGGAGCAGGCGGGCACCTTGAAATATTGTTCGATGAAATCAAGCGTCGCCGGGTCGATCGGCTCGCCGGTGTAGGACAGCTTCTGGAAGTGGAAGACAAAGTCCCCGGCCTTGCCGCTATTCTTCATCATGCGATAATGGGTCGCGGCGGCCGACATGTTGGTGATGCCATAGCTGTCCAGCGCCTGCATCAGTCGCACCGCGTCGAACCGCCCGGCAAAGGTGCCGGTGGTGACGCCCATGCCCAGCGGGGCCAGCGTGCCATGCCATAATCCATGGCCCCATGCGGGCGAGGAGGGGCAGAAAAATTCGTCGCCCGGCCGGATGCCGGTGCCGTAAAGCGCGGCGAACATCAACGTCACGAGCGCGCGATGGCTATGCTTGACCGCTTCGGGCAGTTCGCGGGTGGTGCCTGAGGTGTATTGGAACACCGCCAGATCGTTCGCCTTCGTTTTCGGCATGTAGGTCGCGGGATATTTCTCGATCTCGTCGAGCAGGCCATCGTCGGCGACGATGACGCGCGGGCCGTTCATGCTGCGGGCCAGATCCGCCTTTTCCGCGTTGGTTATCAGTATGGTCGGCTTGCAATCATCCACGCGCAGGCGCAGCGCGTCGGGACCGAACAAGGTGAACAAAGGCACCGAAATCGCGCCGGTCTGCATCGCCCCGAACAGGCAGACATAGAAGGGCAATGAGGGTTCCAGCATGAAGGCGATACGTTCGCCCGGTTGAACGCCCTCCGCATCGAGCCAATGGGCAAAGCGCGCCGCGCCCGCCGCGATCCTATCGAAGCTGAGAATTTCGTCGCGGCCATCAGCATGGGCGATCCGCACGGCGGCGCGGCCGGACCCATCGGCATGGCGGGTGATACATTCATGCGCGATGTTCAGGTGATCGCGATCGCCATCGAACAAATCCCACGGCGCGGCGGATGTCGCATGGGCCTGCGCATCGGCATAGCTTCTATAGTCGGTCAGCTTCGCCATAAATCTCGTCCGTTCATTATGGCGAATGGCAGGAAGGCCATCTGCACCATGATGAAACTGGAATGTCATGCCGACTCCCTTGTTGTAAATCATGAACGATGTTCTATATTTTGAATGATCGTCCATCGCCGGGGCGATGGAGATATGCGCCATGGCCGACCCCGTTTCCCTGCCCACCCCCTCCCCCGTGCGAAAGGTCGCGCGCGCGGTGAAGGACAGCAAAGCCCCCGCCATCACCCGCGCCGCCGCGATCCTGCGCCTGCTGGGGCGCAGCGAGCGGCCCCTGGGGGTGCAGGCGATAGCCAAGGAACTGGGGCTGGTGCCGTCCACCTGCCTCTATGTGCTGCGCGCATTGGCGCAGGAGGAACTGGTGTCGTTCGACCCGGACACCAAACGCTATGCGCTGGAGGCTGGCGTGCTGACGCTGGCGCGGCACTGGTTGCGGCGCGACCCGTTCAACGATCTGGCGCAACCGTTGCTGGACCGGCTGGCGGGGCGTTTCGGCCTGACCATGCTGGGCGTGCAGGCGGTGGGGCTGGACCATATGATCGTCGTCGCCATAGCGCAATCGGGCAGCGGCTTTCAGCTCAGCACGCAGGTCGGCAGCCGCTTTCCCGCGCTGATCAGCGCGACCGGGCGCTGCATCGCGGCGTTCGGCGACTATCCGGTCGAGGAGTTGAAGGCGCGGTTCGACCAGTTGCGCTGGGACGATCCGCCCGCGTTCGACGACTGGATGGGGCAGTTGCGCCGGACCCGTGCGCAGGGCTTTGCGGTGGATGAAGGGCAATATATCGCAGGCGTGACCGTGGTGGCCGCGCCGGTGTGGAAAGGCGCGGGACGGCCCGTCCATGCGCTGGTCGCGATCGGCATCGGTGCGGCGCTGGGGCGGGATCTCGACGCTTTGCAGGATGCGCTGGTGGAGGCGGCGCGGGCGCTGTCGGGGCAGTTAGGCGGGGCGTAGCGCCAGCACACTGCCTTCGGCGTCGCCCGACAGATAGAGCGTGCCGTCCGGCCCGGCGGTCACATCGGCAAAGTTGATCATCGGCCCGGCCATGTCGCCGATGGGGCCGAGATAGTGCGGCGTCACGCCGACCGGCGCACCGACCGGCAGGTTGGTGGCCAGCGTCTTGCGCCCGCTGCCGTCCAGCGCGCAGGCGATCAGCGCCTTTGCCCGGCTGTCCAGCGTGACGAGGCGGTCGCCGCTGATGGTCATGCCTTCGGGGCGGGACAATCCGTCCAGCACCGTTTCGGCCCGACCACCCGACAGGCGGACGATGCGCCCTGCCCCGGCTTCGGTCACATAAACTGCGCCGTCACCGGAAACTGCGATGCCGCCGGGCTGGTCCAGCCCTTCGGCCATGATATCGACCGATCCATTGTCCGCGCACAGCACCCGGCCCGTCCCCTGTTCGGCAAATACGACAGCCCCACCCGACGCGACGGCGACGCCCATCAGCCGGTCATGGCCGTGGCTGATAAAATCGCTTACCCCCTCCCCTGGCCGGTAGCGCGCGACGCTACCGGTGCCGGTGGTGACGATCCATTCGCCCGGTCGTGCGCCCGGTGCGACCCCCCGCATATAGCCGGGGCAACCGGGGTAGAAGATCATGCCCGCCAATAGCGGCGCGCCACCGGGGCGCAGCGTGTAGCCAAAGGTGCCGTCCGCCACGAACAACGCGCCGTCCGCGCCCATGGCCAAACCAAGCGGCCATTGCAGCGCGCGCGGCACGACGGACCGCACCTTGCCATCGCCCAGCAATTCGGTGATTTCGCCGGGGATGCTGGACACGAAGATGCGGTCGCCGATGAAGCTGACATTGTCGAGGCCGGGGCCAAGATCGGCCAGTATTTCGCGCGTGCCGCTGACCGGGTCGATGCGCAGCACCTGCCCGCTGGCGACCTGAGTGGTGACGATGCGGCCCTTGGCGTCGAACTTGACCGAGTCCGGCACGCCCAGGTCGCCCGCGACGACATCATATGCGCCGGTGTCGATATCGACGCGCCAGATCTGGTTCGCGCCCATGACCGGGACATAGAGCTTGCCGTCCGGCCCGACCTGAAAGGCGTTGGCCATCGGGATATTGTCGAGGATCACGCGCGGCGCGCTGCCGTCCAGCGGCAGGTCCAGTATCCGCGCGCCCATGCGACATTCGCCCGCGATCAGGCGACCCTGATGCCAGGTGATGGGATTGGCAACGGGAATGTCGCCATGGATCACCCGCGCCTGCCCGCCGGGCGTCAGCATCGACACGCGGTTTTCGGTGATTTCGGTCAGGTAGATATTGCCCGCTTCATCGAACACCAGATCGTCGGGCGCGACGATCGCGCCGCCCATCGGGCTGACGGTGGCGATAATGCCGCTGTCCACGTCGATCGCGCTGACCTGACTGCCGCCGACCTGCGCGACATAGAGGCGGCCGTCCGGGCCGGTGGCAAGGCCATTCGCGCCATAGAGCCGACTGGGCGGAGTAAGCCGTTCGAGGCTCCACCCCTGCGCCGCCGCCATACCGCTGGGCGCGATCCGGCCCGAAGCGCCCTGCGTCATGTCAGGCGTAACCCAGCATGGATTTGACTTCGAGATATTCGTGGAAGCCAAACTCGCCCCACTCCCGCCCGTTGCCGCTGCGCTTGTAGCCGCCGAACGGGGCATGGAAATCGAAACCGCCATTCATGCTGACCCAGCCGGTGCGCAGGCGGCGCGCGACGGCGTGGACCTGCGCGGTGTCGAGGCCGTTGACATAGCCGGCCAGACCGAACGGGCTGTCATTGGCGATGGCTACCGCGTCATCGACATGGACATAGGGAATGATGACCAGCACCGGCCCGAAAATTTCCTCGCGCGCTATGTCCATGTCGTTGTCGCCAAGGAAGACGGTCGGGCGCACGAACCAGCCCTTGTCGATGCCATCGGGACGACCGGGACCACCCGCGATCAGCGTCGCGCCTTCGGCGACGCCACGGGCGATATAGTCCTGAATGATATTATATTGCGCCTTGGACACGACCGGACCCATGGCGACGTCGCCCGCAGGATCGCCCACCGTCACACCGTCCGCCGCTGCCTTCGCTGCGGCCAGCGCTTCGTCGAGGCGCGCGGCGGGGACGAGCAGGCGCGATCCCGCACTGCATGTCTGGCCGCTATTGCCCATCATGCCGGCCGTCGCGCCCGTGACATTTTCAACCAGCGCGGCGTCGTCCAGCACGATGAACGCGCTCTTGCCGCCCAGTTCCAGCCCGACGCGCTTGACCGTGGTGGCGGCGTCCTTCTGAATCTGCACGCCGACCGGCTCGGAGCCGGTGAAGGACACCATGTCCACATCCTCATGGGTGGACAGTGCCGTGCCGATGACACTGCCCTGCCCCTGCACCATGTTGAACACGCCCGGCGGCACACCCGCCGCGTCGAGAATTTCAGCGAGGATTTGCGCGGAGAAAGGCGCAAGCTGTGGCGGCTTCAAGATCATGGTGCAGCCGGTGGCAAGCGCGGGAAATACCTTCACGCAGGTCTGGTTCATCGGCCAGTTCCATGGCGTGATGAGCGCGCAGACGCCGATGGGTTCGCGCCGGATCATCGTGACGCCGCGCAATTCCTCGAACGCGAAATGCTCAAGCACTTCGATGGCAGTCTGAAGATGGCCAGCGCCCAGCCCGACATGGAAACCATTGGCGAGGCCCGACGGCGCACCCATTTCCTCTCGGATCGCCGCGCCAAGATCGGGCAGGCGGCGCTGATATTCGGCCTGTATGGCGCGCAGCAGGTCAAGCCGCTGGTCGCGCGTCGTTTCCGACCATGCGGGGAATGCGCGGCGTGCCGCAGCGACGGCACGGTCCACGTCCGCGACCGAACCCAGGGAGATATGCCCCGCAACCGCCTCGGTCGCCGGGTTGATCACTTCGGCGCTCCGGGGTTCGACCGGATCGACCCATTTGCCGTCGATATAAAATTGCAGATGGTCGCGCATGGGTTTCTCCGTCGTTACATCCTCCCCCGGCGGGGGAGGTGGCTGGCCGAAGGCCAGACGGAGGGGTGTCATGCTATCGAGAGCGCGACACCCCTCCACCACCCGCTGCGCGGGCGGTCCCCCTCCCCTTGCAGGGGAGGATTTTCACGGCTTATTGCGTGCCTTCCGCGTACCAGGTGCGGAATTCGGCATATTTGGGCATTTCTTCGGAGTTGGCCTTGGGGTCGATGACGACATGGACGACGCCCACCTTGCCGCTGGCATAGGCGCGCTCGATCGCGGGCTTGATGTCCTCCGCCTTCGTCACATATTCGCCGTGGCAACCAAAGCCTTCGCCGATCTTGTCGAAGCGGACGTCCTTGCTCCAGTGGGTGCCGGTTTCTTCCGTCCCCTGACCGAAGGTGCGCTTGTACACGCCCACTTCCAAACCCCATTGATTGTCCACGCCGATGACGCAGACCAGAGGCAGCTTGGTGCGGACCGCGACTTCCAATTCGGCGATATGGAACATGAAGCTGCTGTCGGACGTCAGCAACAGGCCGGGGCGGCTGACACCCGTGGCCGCCTTGTCCGCCAGCATCGCGCCGGTGGCATAGGGGATGCCGGTGCCGATATGCCCGAAATTCTGGTTCCAGATCACATCCTGCGGCTTGCACTGCGAATAGGTCCACTGGAAGATCACGCCTGCCCCGCCATCGCGGATCAGGATGCCGTCCTTGGGGAAGGCTTCGCTTGCTTCCACCGCCAGGCGCGCGGGATGGATGGCAAGGTCGCCGGTGCCATCGCTCTTGGTCCGCGATTCCGCCGCCAGTTCGTCCAGTTCCGCCTGCCCGTCGCGCATGAAGGCTTCCAGCATCGGTGCCGGACCGCGCGGCGTATCTTTCAGCGCGGCGACCAGTTGCGGCACGACGCCGCGCAGATCGCCGACCAGTGGCACGTCGATCGGGCGGTTTACGCCGATCGCGGAGGCATCCTGTTCGACATAGATCCATTTGCGGATCGCTTCATTCTTCTGCCAGTAACGCCATTTGCCGAAATGGACCGGCTCGCCCAGTTCGGTGCCAAGCGCCAGCACCAGATCCGACTCCGTGACCGCGTCGATCGAAGCCTTGGAAAAGACATATTGGAAGGTGCGATCTTCCAGCCCCTTGATGTAGCTGGTGCCGCCCGATGTCTGAATAACGGGGCAGTTCATCAGGTCCGCCAGTTCCTTGACCGCCGCGCCCATGCGGGTGGTGTGGACCGCATGGCCGAGCAGCAGGATCGGGTTCTTGGCCGCGCGGATCAGGTCGGCGGCCTGTTTCACCCGGTCAATGTCCGCGCCCTGATTGACCAGGCGATAGCGTTCGGGCGGCAGGGGCGCCGGAACGTCCAGTTCCTCCAGAATGATATGGCTGGGATATTCGATATAGACCGGGCCGGGCGTGCCGCCCATAGCCTTGCGGATGCCTTCGCGCACGACTTCGTCGGTCTGGTCGGCATATTCGATGGATGCGGCATATTTCACCGAATTTTCGAACAACGGCATCTGCTTGACGAACTGGATGCGGCCACGGCGGACCCGCTGTTCGGTCACGCGGGCGCGCTGGCCCGACAGGAAGATGACGGGCGAATGTTCGACCAGCGCGCACTGGATGGCAGGGGCCATATTGGCGATGCCCGGCCCCAACGTGCCGATGGCGACGGCGGGCTTGCCAGTGATGCGCGACGCGGCTTCGGCCATGAAGCCGGCGGCCGCTTCATGATGGGGGGCGACCACGGTCCAGCCGCGCCGTTCCGCTTCCAGAAACATATGGACGAAATTGGGGTCGGGAATGCCGAACAGGGTGTTGATGCCTTCGGCTTCGAACAGGTCCAGCATCCGCTTGTAGACCGGGGTGCCGCTCTTTGCATTGCCGTCGGCGTCGGTCAGCGTCGCTGCGGGCTTGGGATCGTCATAGCTCATTTCAATAGCCTCGGTGCGCCAGTTCCCATGAAGCTGGCGAGGTTGCGGTGGAAATTGGTGATCTTGCGTTCCTGATGCGGATTGGGCAGCGGCCCGCGAAAACCGCGCGACTTCATGCCCTTCTGCACCCATTTCATGTTCGAAAAATCCTGCGCCAGAACCGCGCCCCATCCTTCTGCGGTCGGTTGCGCATGGTCCCATTGCGTCACTGGCGCCTGCCCTTCGGGGAAGCGTTCGATGGCGTAGGATTCGAATATGCACATGTCGGGATCGTCACCGAACGGGCGCGTGCGATAGCAGAGCGCGAAGGTGATCCCCTGCAACACCGACATGTTGGGAAAAACGTGCCAGGCCAGCCCAGCTTCGGCCATGACGTTTGGCGGAATATCGGGCCAGAACACGCCGCGCGCCGCATCGTCGGCCCTGGCGGATTTGAGCCAATGGGCAATCACTTCGCCAGCGGGCGTACCTTCGGGCAGTTCGTCGACCAGACGGCTCGCCGCATTGACGAGCGTTTCGGTCGACGCAGCATAGTTGAGCGTCTCGTAATTTTCGCGGATCAGTTCGTAGGTGGAACGGCGCGGATCGTCGCCCTTGCCCGCCCGCGTCACGCTGCTGCTCTGGCTCATGGCGAAGGCGGGGTCGCGCTGATCGAAACCGCTGACGCCGTGCAGGCCATAGGCCGCGCTGTAGGCGTAATAATCGCCATAGGCGAGCAGCTGGCTGTGTGTGCCGGCCACATGATAGGGTTCCATGAACGCTTCGAGCGCGGTCTTCCAGTTGGCTGGATAAACCACCCATTTGCGCCATTTGTAGCGCATCTGGTCCATTTCGAAATGCGCCAATATGCGCCCGGCATCGCCCAGAAACTCCGCGACCGGCTCGGCGTCCGGGTCCATATGGATCCAGATCCAGCCGCCCCATATGTCCGTCTTCACTTCGGACAAATGGGTGCAGTCGGGCGTCAGCGCGCCCTGCCAGTCCTGCGGGTCGAGGATATAGCTGTTATTGCCTTCAATATCGAAGGTCCAGCCGTGGAAGCCGCAGATGAAGTTGCGGCGCTTGTTGCCCGTCACCGAATGGACGCCTTCTGGCACATCCACCAATTGCCGCCCGCGATGGGGGCAGACATTGTAGAAGGCTTTCAACCGGTCCGGCGCGGTGCGGATGATGATGAAGCTGTCGTCGCAAATGTCGTAGGTCAGCCAGTCGCCAACCTCCGGCAATTCCTCCACCCGTGCGGCGACCTGCCACACTTTGGGCCACAGCTTTTCCTTTTCCGCGCGCGCATAGTCGCGCGACAGAAACGCTTCGACCGGGTAGGTCAGTGGCTTGGCCAGGTCGTCCATGTCGATGTTGGTCGGGCTGTTCATGCCATCCTCCCGCATCCATTTTGCGTCTGTCGGATTATCGCGATCAGGCACCCGCGCCCAAGCGAAAGCGGGCGGGACGGCGACATCATCCCCCCGGCGATCATGACCGCAATTCCATGCCCGAAAGGTCACCGCGCGCGCGCCAGTCCTGCAACATATTCTGGAACGCCCCCCAGCCCGGACCGTAGCTGCGGAACAAGGCCCAGGGCGATTTCACTTCGCCTTCATTGGTGAAATAGCTGGGGGTGCATTCGATCTGGAATGCGGACGTGTCATATTCCACGTCGTGGAAATGCTGGACATAGGCGTCCTGCGCCGCTGCCGTGGTTTCGACCGATGTTGCGCCCTTGTCCATCGTGGCGTGGATGATGTGGGCAATATGTTCCGCCTGCCGCCCGAACTGTTCGGTCACGCTGGCGTTCAGGCCGCCCTGAATATAGCCGATGAAGAACTGGTTGGGGAAACCATGGGTCATGGTGCCGTGCAGCGTCTTTGGGCCATTTGCCCAATGATCGTAGATGGATACGCCATTGCGCCCCTCCACCACGTCGATGCCCCAGCGGCGCTTCAAGTCGCTGGTGACTTCGAAGCCGCTGGCGAAGATCATCGCATCGACTTCATATTCCACGCCATTCGACACGAAGCCCTTGGCCGTCATCCGCTCCAGCCCCTTGGCGTCGGACACGTCGATCAATTGCACATCGGGCTGGTTGAAGGCGGCGTAAAAGTCGTTGCTGGACAAAGGCCGTTTGCACAGGAAACGATACCAGGGCTTCAAGGATTCCGCCGTGGCTTCGTCCTTCACCATTTCATCGACGCGGGCGCGCAGCCGTTCCATGACGCGGTAATCCACCACTTCGCGGCGCGCCATAAACTCTTCCGGCGTCAGTTGCGGCCAGCCCTCCGCCTCCATTTCGGCGTGCAGATTGCGGGCGATTTCGGTCCAGATGTCGCAAATCTGGTCCGCTTCGCCCGGCGCGAAAAATTCCATCGCGGCGCGGTGAAAATTGCCCTGCCGTTCCGCCTGCCAGCCCGGTTGCAGCGATGCCGCCCAGTCGGGATCGGTCGCGGGATTGGGCCGTTCGTCCACCGTCGATGGCGTGCGCTGAATGACGTAAAGCTGTTTGGCGAAGCGGGCGAGGTGCGGCACTGCCTGAATGGCGGTCGCCCCGGTGCCGAGAATCGCAACCCGCTTGTCGGCCAGCCGGTCGAGCGTGGGGTTTTCGTAACTGCCGCCAGTATAGTCATAGTCCCAACGCGCGGTGTGGAAAATCTTGCCCTGATACAGGTCGATCCCCGCGATCCCCGGCAGCTTGGGCATGTTCAGCACGCCGCAACCCATGATGACGAAGCGAGCGCGGAAATGATCGCCCCGGCTGGTTTCGACATGCCAGCGCTGGATCGCATCATCCCATTTCAGCGACGTGATGAGCGTGTGGAACAGGGCGCGGTCGTGGAAACCGAAATCCTGGGCGATTTTCTTGATATAGCCCTGAATTTCCGCTCCATCGGCGAATTTCTTCGACGGCATGAACCCGGTTTCCTCCAGCAAGGGGAGGTAGCAATAGGCGTCATTATCGCACTGGATACCGGGATAGCGGTTCCAATACCACACCCCGCCAAAATCCCCGGCATGGTCGATATTGCGAAAGCTGGTGACGCCCTGTTTGGTCAGATGATAGCCCGCCAGCACCCCGGCAAAGCCCGCGCCCAGCACCAGCACGTCCAGATCCTCGTTCAGCGCATCGCGCGGCGTAACCGGCATGTGCGGGTCGACGTCATAGCTGTGGGTCGTGTCGTCGGTGGTCGGCTGATATTGCCCCTGCCCGTCGCCACGCATACGCTTGTCGCGTTCCGCGCGATATTTCGCCCGCAGCTTGGGAATGTCGAACGTATCGGGCGCTGGCGTCCGGGTGGGATTGCAGCTCATATCCGCTCCATGGAACCTTGTTGTTTCCAACACCTAATCAACAGTCCTGTTCACTTGCAAGGAAGGCTCCACCGTTAGCGCGGGAGCGATCTTTTGCCCCGCCCCCTGTCTTGCGCTTGGCCCCTCGCGCTAGGTTGGCTGCCTGAAAAAAGACGAGCAGAGGAAACCGGGCATGGCGCAGAAACTGATGGACTTTTCGGGCCGGACGATCATCGTCACCGGCGCGGCGGGCGGCGGCATCGGCACCGCCACGACCAAAATGCTGGCGCAGGCAGGCGCGACCGTGATCGCCGCCGGGCGCACCCAGGCCAAGTTCGACGCGCATATCGCGCCACTGATCGCGCAAGGATTAAGCATCGTGCCAGTCATCGCCGACGTCGGCACGGACGAGGGCGTGGCGCGGGTGATGGACGCGGCGGTCGCGGCACCCGGCACGCTCTATGGCCTGGCCAATGTCGCAGGCGGAGCCGCGCCGCAGACCTGGATGCGGGCCGAGCGAGTGACACGGGCGGACTGGCGCGCCTTGTTCGAACAGAATCTGGAAACGATGTTCTTCATGAGTCAGGCGGTCGCACGCGAATTGCGCGCACGCGGCAATTCCGGCGCGATCGTGGGGGTGTCATCCATCAGCGGGCTGAACACCGCCCCCTATCATATCGCCTATGGCACCGCGAAAGCCGCCATCGTCGCAGCCACGCGCACGCTGGCGACCGAATTGGCGCCTGACAATATCCGCGTCAACACCGTCGCGCCCGGCACCACGATCACGCCGGGATCGGGTGCCTATATCGACGATGACATTGCGCGCGATCAGGCCGCCATCGCCATGGGCCGCCGCGCCCAGCCGGAGGAGCAGGCGGGGGCCATCGCCTTCCTGCTGTCCGACCTGTCGAGCTATATCACCGGACAGACCATATTGGTGGATGGCGGATTGAACCTGAAATGGACCCATCTAGGCGCGGACAACACGTCGTTATTCCTGAAGAATGAGGATTTCCGCGCGGCGATAAAGGCGTAAGGACAGGAGCATGAGCGCGATCGAAAGACTGACCCTGCGCGGCACGGATGTGGATCTGGCCGCTGATGCCACTGGCCCACTGGATGGCCAGCCGCTGCTATTCCTGCATGGCAGCGGGCAGACGCGGCAAAGCTGGGGCAAGGCGCTGATCGAAGCGGCCCAACACGGTTTCCGCGCTACAGCCATGGACTTGCGCGGCCATGGCGACAGTAGCTGGTCGCCCGACGGGCGCTATGACCTCAACGTCTTTGCCGACGATTTGCGCGCCGTACTGACACAGATGGACCGCCCGCCGGTGGTGGTGGGCGCGTCGCTGGGCGGCATCGTGGCGATGATCGTGGCGGCGGCCGATCCTGCTGCGATCCGCGCCCTAGTACTGGTCGATATTACCGCGACCGTCGACATGGAGGGCGCAAACGAAGTCATCGCCTTCATGAGCGCAGGCGCGGATGGCTTTGAGTCGGTCGAGGCGGCAGCCGACGCAGTGTCCGCCTACCTTCCCCATCGCGACAAGCCGCGCAGCAGCAAGGGGCTGGCGAAGAATCTGCGCCAGCGGGGCGAACGCTGGTACTGGCACTGGGATCCGGCGTTCATGACGATGGGCGGGGACGTAAAGCGGCAGTCGGAGGGACCGACCGTGCTGGAAACGGCAGCGCGCGGCCTGACCATCCCGACCCTGTTGATCCGGGGCGGGCGCAGTCGCATCGTGACCGAGGAAGGCGCCCGCGCCTTCATGGAAATGGTGCCGCACGCCGACTATGCCCATATCGAGGGCGCGCATCATATGGTGGCGGGCGACGCGAACGATGCGTTCAATGACGCGGTGTTCGCGTTCGTGGACCGGCAGGCGGGCTGAGCGCCTTAGGGCTGGATGCCGATTGGGCCTAATTGCCGTCCGCATCGACCATGAACACGACGGGCTTGCCGCGCGATTCGGGTTCCCAACCGGCGTCCAGCGCCGCACGGATGCCGCGCGCGATGATGGCGTCGTTAATTTGAAGCCGCCCGCGTTGCAGCCCTTTCAACAGGCGCTTGGGCGTTGGAAACTCCAGCAAGGCGCCGCGCTGCGTATCGTCGCGCTGCAAGGACACGATCATGCCCTTCCAGCCGTCGGCATCGTTCCACTGCGGCTCACGCCGGAGTTCCCATTCATATTTGAAGCCATCGACTTCAAGAATTCCGGCAAGATTTGTCATGAGGCGGGCCATAGCATGACCGGGACCGCACGCCACCCCTTACCGTCATATCGGGTAAGGGGTGGCATCGCCCGCTGCTAGGGCCAATCGACATTCAGATGATGACGAGCCGAGCCAAAGGCCACCGCAGGTAAAATGGTGGTTTTCCGTGACCCGGCGCGCAGCCTACTCAAAGTAGCTGAGCACCGGAAGCACGGGAAATCGCCATTTGCAGGCCGTCAGGGCTGAATGTCGATTGACCCTAGACCCGCCCGGTCACCGGGATCAGCGCGCCGGTAATCGCGCTGGCCGCTGGGGACAGCAGGAAAGCGGCAACCCCGGCCAGCTGTTCAGGCGTTACCCAACGGGCAAAATCCGCGTCGGGCATGTCCGCACGGTTTGCCGCCGTGTCGAGAATGCTGGGCAGGATCGCGTTGACCCGCACGCCGTCATCCTTCAATTCCTCGGCCAATGCTTCGGTCAGGCGTGCGACGCCCGATTTGGATGCGGCATAGGCACCCATGCCCGCCCCGGCCTTAACCGATGCCGCCGCGCCGATGTTGACGATAGCCCCCTGCCCCGCGCGCAGCAGCGGCAACAGCGCGCGACTGGCGATCAACGCCGTGCGCACATTCATGGCATAGAGCCGGTCCCAGGTTGCAACGCTGCCATCGGCCACGGTTTCCCAGGCAAAGCCGCCCGCAATGTTGACCAGTCCGTCAAGCTGCCCGAACCTGTCCGCAATCTGCGCCGCCGCCGCGCCGACCGCCGCTTCGTCGGTCAGGTCCACGCCGCCCAGCGCCAGCGCAACATCCCCTGCCTCCACTATGCCCAGGTCGATGCCGATCACGGTCCATCCCGCTGCGTTCAACACCGCCACGGCCTTGCGCCCCAACGCGCCCGCCGCGCCCGTCACTGCCACTATGCCCGTCATCGCCCGCTTCCCTTCATTGCCCACTCACATGCCCGCCATGCACATATATTTGATTTCTACATAGTCCTCGATCCCGTGGCGGGAGCCTTCGCGGCCCATGCCCGACTGCTTGATTCCGCCGAACGGCGCGACTTCGGTGGAAATCAGGCCGGTATTGATGCCGACCATGCCGACTTCCAGCGCCTCCCCCACACGCCATGCCCGCGCCAGATCGCGGGTGTAGAAATACCCCGCCAGCCCGACTTCGGTGTCGTTGGCCATGGCGACCGCTTCCTCCTCCGTGTCGAAGGTGAACAGCGCCGCGAGCGGTCCAAACGTCTCCTCGCTCGCCAGGGCCATGGCAGGGGTGCAATCGGCAATCACCGTGGGTTGGTAGAAACTGTGGCCCAGCGGATGGCGATGGCCGCCAGTGATCAGGCGGCCGCCCTTTGCCAGCGCATCGGCGACATGCTCCTCCACCTTCTCGACCGCCTTGTCGTCGATCAGCGGCCCTTGCGTCACGCCTGCTTCCGTGCCTGCCCCGACCTTTAATGTGGCGACGGCGGCGGCCAGCTTCTGTTCGAACGCGGCGGCGATCTCGCGCTGTACGAAGATGCGATTCACGCAGACACAGGTCTGGCCGCTGTTGCGATATTTGGATGCGATCGCACCCTCGACCGCTGCGTCCAGATCGGCGTCGGCAAAGACGATGAAGGGCGCGTTGCCGCCCAGTTCCATCGACAGCTTCTTCATCGTGGGCGCGCATTGCGCCATCAACGTGCGGCCAACCTCGGTCGATCCGGTGAAGCTCAATTTGCGCACCAGCGGGCTGGCGGTCAGTTCGCCGCCGATGACGCGCGACGATCCGGTAACGACGTTGAACACGCCTGCGGGAACCCCTGCCCGCTCCGCCAGCACGGCCAGCGCCAGAGCCGTCAGCGGCGTTTGCGTCGCAGGCTTCAGCACCATGGTGCATCCTGCCGCCAACGCCGGGGCAGCCTTGCGCGTGATCATGGCGGCGGGGAAGTTCCACGGCGTGATTGCCGCAACGACGCCGACGGGTTGCTTGATCACGATGATGCGGCTGTCGGCGCGGTGCGAGGGGATGACTTCGCCATAGACGCGCTTGGCTTCCTCCGCGAACCATTCGACGAAGCTGGCCGCGTAGGCAATTTCGCCCTTCGCCTCGGCCAGCGCCTTGCCCTGTTCGCGGGTCAGGATCATCGCCAGATCATCCTGATGTTCGATCATCAGGTCGAACCAGCGGCGCAGGATGCGGCCCCGGTCCGCCGCCGTCTTTGCGCGCCATCCGGGCAAGGCCGCGTCAGCGGCAGCGATCGCGGCGCGGGTTTCGGCAACGCCAAGGTCGGGAACAGCAGCGATCTTCGCCCCATTTGCCGGATCGGCCACGTCTATGCTGGGCGTTCCAGTCCACTGACCGTCGATCAGACACTGCTCTCGCAGCAGGGAGGGATCTGCAAGGGCTATGATCATATCGGCACCTATCCAAAATTGTCCATCAGCGGGGGATGCTGCACGAAGCCGGGCTATAGTGCGTCGTCGTCACATGTCGCCCAGCACCATATTTTTATCCGCTACATGATGTGGCCAGCCCCATCGCCAGCGTCAACGCACGGCACCGGCATCGGTTCATGGATCGACCCAGCGATACGACCTGTCATGGCCAGGTGATTGCCTATAGGTGGAAGGTTAGTGTAGGAGATTGCTTTCTATAATATATTTATAGTTTTCTTATGACTTTTATCCTATTGATTATATTATATTATTTTGAGTTATATAAATGTCTGTAAATGACCGATTTTCCAGCAATCACGGGTGGATAACCGCTTATGCCAATGCGCAGGGTGCGCTTGAGCGAATGGCGGAACGGCGACGGCTCAGTCCGGTTCGGCACCCGTGGCGGATCCGTGCGCTGGTCGCGGAGCGGCTCGCGCTGGCACGGATCGACGGCAGCGCAGCGCGCGAGGTGGACTATGCAATAGACGGGCGTGGAGCGGTTTCGCCATCGCCTTTCGACCTTACCCGCTGGCGTTCAGCCGTTGGCGCGCGGATCGGTTTGGACGCTCTGACCGGGGACGGCACAGCATTGCTCGACTGGTTGGGTTACACGTCGCAGCGGCATTTCGATCAGGCGCGACCGACTGCCGACGTGCTGGACGCGATTGATGCGTGGCGACAGGCGATCGATAGTCTCTCCCCCTCCCCCTCCCTGCTCCATAGCGCACGCCTAGCGTGGCATTGGCACAGGATCGCGCCGATCGGGCAGGGTGATCTGATCGCAGGATTGCTGATCGGGGATCGATGGGGACCGGGGCGATGGGGCGTGTCGTTCGGCGGACTGGTGGCGCTGGGTCTGAATGATGCCACTCTCGCTTGGAAGGGCGTGACGGCGGAGCGGTTCGAGCTGGCATGGCTGGATGCGATCAGGGCGGGCGCGCATGTCCATCTCGATCTGGAAATGCGTTTGCGGCGCTATGCAAAGCGTGCGGCCTATCAACTGGCGCAGCGTCGGCGGCCGGGTCGATTGAAAGACGTGCTGCTGATGGCAATGTCATACCCCAGGCTGACCAGTGGTCAGGTGGCAAAGGCGCTGAACCTTACGTCGGCAGGTGCGATCAAATTGCTGACGATCGCGGCAGGGGAGGGGCTGCTGATCGAACAGTCAGGGCAGGCAAGCTATCGAAGCTACGCCTTGCCCGTCAACATGCAGCACCGCCCGACGACACGCGACGCGCTGGACGACATTCTGGATGCAGAATTTTGGGCGAGCGGTGAAAATGAAGGGCCGTCAGAGCCTCGCTGAGCGCGATTTCGATGGATAGATAACCCGCAGTATCTAAAACCCCCAAAAGCGCTCCTGAGGCTTCTGGCGGGCAATTTTGACGATTTGGCGCTGACGACGGTTTCGGCATGGCAATATCGGCCTCTGCGTTGCCATTGATCCGACGATTCTAAAAACACGTTCGTTACGATGTTGCATCTAGCGTGTTTGGGCATTGCGTGGGCAAGCGGCGTGCCGTGGTGCATTTGCGAGGGGAAGGGCAATCCATTCTCCGCTCCATCGTGTTTTCAGAATCATTGCCAGTAGTGAAGTTCTGCCCCTCTATCGGACAACCGCCTTTGTCCGGTTGCGGTGGTCGGTCACTGGTACGGCAGGGAAACCGCCCATTCCACGGGCATATGGCCACGCTTCGATCAATATTGTCGAAGCGCGACGAACCGGCCCCGTGCTGCGTATCTTTGCGACACGCATGATTCTGAAAACACGTCGGCGGCGATCAGAGGCGGTATTTGTTGCGCCGGTGATGTTCCTTGACGAAGCCATAGAAGCGCTTGGAATAGTTGCGCGGAAGCTCATCCGGGTTCGCGCCAAGGAAAGCGTCGAACCGGCGGATCAGATCGTCATAATCCCAGCCGGGGAAATCCTCCCTGATCGATGTATAGACATCCGCATCCAATATCGCGCGTGCAGATGGACCGCGCCGGGATGAAGGTGTGCGCGGGGAGGGGGCTTGCGCCGGACCGGGCTGGGACTTGTCAGCGCCGACACGCAAGCTTCTGGTCAGGCCGGAAATCATATCCAGAGCAAGGCGGGGATCCAGAATCTCGTCCGACGCTGCTTCCGTTGCCGCATCCGTCGGGGCAGGGGAGGGGGGGACGACCAGTCGCCGTGCCTTGCTCTTTTCGGTCAGATGCCGCCGCATCACCATCCGCATCTTGGGCCGTGGCCCTTCACCGTCGATCACTTCCAGGCTGATATCCGGCAAGTCATTGACCCGCGCCAGGTCGAGCAGCTTGCGCTTGAACACCGGATAGGCGCTTTCGCTGCCGCTCTTTTGATGGAGCGTTTCGAACCCAATGGTAAAGCCTTCCGCCCCGTTACCGCCCGCATGTTTACGTGATGCGCGGTAAAGCCACTTACCCAGACCACTGGTGATTTCAAAATAGAGCGGCGAGATGGACAATATGTTGCGCTTGTCCATCACCCCGTCAAAGAACCATTTCGACAGAGTGATTTCCATGCCCAGCGACCTTTGGGTCCGCTCATCAACCAGATGGGTATAGCTGTCGATCCAGGAGAAAGTCGTCTCGCGCGTCTTGGTAATGGCGCGAATATTGGTCTTGATCGTGGTCGCCTGTAGCCGGTCTAGGGCATTGACCAGCCGCTCATAGGCACGCCCGCTGGTACCCCAACATATGCGTTTAAGCAGGTCGCCCGGTTGCAGGCGGATCACCGTCGACAGGTCATTGGCACCCCGCTCACGCAACTCATTAAGGTGCGAGGCGAGGTAGATCATGATGTCCGCATCCCAGATCGTCGCCATGCCATAGGTGGAATTGGGGGAGACATGGACCGACACCGACTTGTCCGGGCTGATATAGTCGATGGGCTTGATACGCTTACGCTTCGACAGGCTGAAGAAGGGCCGCTGCATCGTTTCCTGATAGTCGCGTAGCGAAATGTCGCTAAAATCGGGCAGGGTGAAGAACATCTCGAACTGGACCTTGCGCTCTTTCAGCGCCGTCTTGAGTTCACCCTCAATCTCCACCCGACATATCCCGTTTTGCAATCCCCCCGGAGGGAAAACCGACCTAACAAACTGAAATTAAAAGGAAATTAGCCGATTTACAGCTTTTCTTCCTATGCCGGATCAGCGGCGACTCCGCATGATCCGCGCCTGCTCTATAATCGGGCGCAACGCATCCAGTATCGCGTCCGTCGACAGGTCAGATGGCAGCAGCGACACGGTAAGCATCTTTTGCTGATCCTTGTCGACCTGACCCACGGTCACCCCACCTATCGCCGCGATCGACGCCTTTTGCACACGGCCTTTTACCGCCGTCGCCTGGAGCAAGCGGTTCATCACCTCCGGCCCGCCGATCGGTTGCTCGTCGCCGGAGCGGCGAAAACTCTGTTCGGACGCAATCTGGTCGGCTGCCGCTTCGATCTTCGCCCGCGCCGAAGGATCCCGTAGCAAGGGCAGGAGCCGCTCGGCATATTTCGCCTGAAGGTCCATCGGCGAATGAAAGGCGCTGACCAGCAGCGGTGGTATCTCGGTCAGAGCGATGTAGCGCGACAGCTGCGACTTGGAGATTTTCAATCGCTCGGCCATGCGCAATTGAACGCCGCCATAGAAACGCTCGACCGCACCCTTATAGTTGAGGCCGCGTTCGAGATCGGAAATATCCTCGCGCTCGCGATTTTCGATGTCGGCCAGCCGGAAGGCCGCCTCATCGTCCAGATCCTCGATGATCGCGATCAGTTCGATGTCGGGATAATGGTTGGCGTTGAGCCAGGCGATCGCCCAGTGCCGCCGCGTGCCGGTCACCAACTCATAGGGCAGATCGCCATTGGGCGTGCGTCGCACCACGGCGGGAATACGGTTGCCACCCTCCGCCAGGATCGAATCGATCAGGCTGCGCAGCCTATGTTCATCCAGCAACGAATAGTCGCGCGCATTGCCCGACCATACCGAACATTCCGCCGGTTTCAGGCGAATGGTCGGCCGCTTGACGATCCGCGCCGCCTCGCCAAAGGCTTCGAGCCGCTTGTTGGTAAAATTGGGACGGGGTGCCGGCGGCGCCTGCACTTCACCATCGACCACCGGGACGGGCGCGGGTTCGTGCGGAACGGATGCCAGCGCTTCGCTGATGAGCGAGCGACGGCTCATGCGGCCGCACTCACGCTGACGTCAGCGGTCAGGCTGGTCGATGGCCATTGCTGCCGGATCTGCTGTTCCACCTCGGCAAAGACCGCGTCCAGATTGTCGCGGCACCGCGTGTAGGTCTGGTGCGATGCGGACGGCTTGGATTCATAGATGGACCGGAAGGCCTGCGTCGCATTCTTGATTTCTTCCGACGCCAATATCGGTTGTCCCAGCAGCAACCCGGCATAGGTCGCCTGCATGATCCGCCACATATCATTCTCACCCGGCTTGCTAGGGGAGAAGGCGGAACAGACCACGCGAATGAAGCCATAATTGACTGGCGTGCCATTTTCTTCGAGGATTTCGATATTATCCGCAATCGTGTCCATGAAATGGATGGTCGAAAGATAATCGAGTTGCCGCGCTGGCACGGGAATGAGCAGGCCGGTCGCAGCCGCCATGACATTGAGGCCCAGAAAACCCATGGCTGGCGGCGGATCGAGCAGGATGACGTCGAAATCCTTGGTCACGCTGGCAATGCCAATGCGCAGCGCCTGCAAACTTTCCCGCACCGCCTGGCCGCCTTCGCGTAAGGTCGAGGTCAAATCCCATTCCGCGTCTTGCAGTCCAAGGCTGGACGGCACGATCTTGATCGTCGGCCAGGGCGTGTCGCGGATCGTTTGGGCAAAATCGCTGAAGGTGCTGCGCGGGGACAGGAATGCGCCCAGCGTCTGTTCGTCATCGATCAGCGTTTCGGGCTGAATGTCGAACATGGTGGTAGTTGATGCCTGCGGATCGCAATCGATCACCAGCACACGATAGCCATGAAGCGCGAGATAATCGGCCAGATGTTTGGTGATTGTGCTTTTGCCAACCCCACCCTTGAAGTTCTGTACTGCCAGCACGACCGCATCCTCGTCCGGCTGCTTGCCGACCTGAATACCAAGCGCGGTGCGGATGTGCGTGAGGTCTTCCAGATTATAGTAGCGACGGCCATTGGGCAGCTGCTTGGGCTGGGGCAGGCGCCCCTTGGCTTCGGCCTTCGCCAGCGCTTCGGGGGTGCGACCGATCAGTTCGGCAGCGACGGTTGGCCCGAAACTGATGTCCAACGTCTTGCGGCTGTCTGGTCGAAACACGATCGTTTTGATATGATCGCGCATCTGCTGACAGGCGGTCGTGACGTTACGCAGCGTGTTGACCGTGAAAGACATGGTTGCCCCCTCATATCCCGAATCGGGATGGCGAAAATAGTTAGCGTTTAATGCCCCCGTTTTCGCCTGAAAGTCAAACCGGAGCTTGAGAGGGGAAGAAATTGCGTCCTACCCCTGCTGCATCGCCGCAAAGCGTAACCTTGGGCAAATACGCAACCTGGCCCTAACCGACCCTTCCGATAGCCCCTGGGCCTCTATCCTCGACAGACGGAATGAGTTGTGGACGAACCATGCGTTCCACGCCTGCTGGTTTGCTTCTGCTCGCTTATGGATTTTATTCCATGGATTATGGAGATTAGGCGGGTCTTGAGGAAGCGATTTCCGCACGGTTGCAACGAGTCGGGCATTGGCCAGAAAATATGATCCCACGATGAAACCGACATGAAAACACGTTCAGTCCATTTCGAAAACACGGTGCAATGCGACTGATAACACGTTGAAACTCAGAGCGTTGGGCTGTCTTTTGCTGGATCATGAGGGACACGCCGGTTGGTTAGCGGGCGGTGGTAGGACGGATCGCTGGTATCGCGCGCCGCAACACCATTGTCTACAATACCGGGCCAGTCGGCAAAAGGCAGGGGCAGGGTAGGCACCAGTCCCGACCATTCGATCAGGTTGGTGCGTAACGCGATCTTCCATGCGCCCACGCGCCGCTCCATCCGGTCGAGATAGCGCCCACCCGCAACCCAGTTGGTCGCGTCGCGATTGCGCCCCACGAACAGATAATAGGTTTCGACATGGGCAATGTCGCCCTCCACCGCGATTGTCTGGTTCAACAGATTGTGATGCGTTGCTTCCTGTCCATGATCGTGCAGGCCCATCGCCCAATCATAAAGCGCAACGGCCCCGCCCACGAACGGACCAGCCGCGATCATGGCGTCGGCATGGAAAGCGGACAGGAACAGCGCTTTGTCGAAACGGTCCATGCCGCGAGCGAAGCGCGTGATGCACTCGGCAATATCCTGCCGGTCGAGCAGCGCATCGATCCGCGCGATACGATCAGCGTCCATGCACATTCTCCCTGATAGGGTGCCAGATCGGCGATCCGCGCTCGGCCCGCAGCGACGGGATCGTCTTGCCGTCGATATCGGCGATGCCATAATCCCGCGCGACTTCGGCGGTGATGAAGGTGCCGCCCGACCGCGCCATGATCGCCGGATCGGCCATCAGTGCGGCGATCACCCGGCCGGGAAATTCGGGCGAGCATCCTACCAGCGGATTGGTGACGGTGCGGCTTTGCATCGCGGGATTGGCCGCCAGGTTGCGATTGGCCCGCTCGGTAAAGGTCAGCCCCTGCCATAAAGAGAGGGACGCCACGCCATGCGGCTCCAGTTCGATCGCCATGTCGCGCGCCATCCGGTCGACCGCTGCCTTGGCTGTGCCGAACACCACGCCATAAGTATAGGTGACCCCGACATAGCCTGAAATCGCGACGATCAGTCCCGATCCCTGCGGCACCATGATCTGCGCCGCGTGGCGCGCTGCGGTGAAGTTGGAGCGGACGCCGACATCGACCATCTGCCAGTTGGACAGCGGCTTTTCCCAGAACGCGCCCGTCTCGGTCAGATCCTCCGGCAGGGCAAAGGCGTTGTTGACGAGCAGGTCGAGCCGCCCCTGTTCCCGCACAATCTGGTCGAACAGTGTCGCGACCTGTGCGTCATCGCCATGATCGACCGGCACGGCAATGCCCCGGCCGCCGCGCGCGTCGCATTGCGCCGCCGTCTCGCCGACCGTGCCGGGCAGGCTATGGCCCCCCGTGCTGACGGTGCGGCCCGTTACATAAACAGTCGCGCCCTGCTCCGCGAGGGCCAGCGCGATCCCCTTGCCGATCCCCCGGCTCGCGCCCGTCACCAGCGCGACCTTGCCTGTCAGCTGTCCCATCCCGTCTCTCCTCAATCCCGTTTTGCGAAGAATGTTGCGCTGAAATCACCCTGCGCCCGGCCGGTAAAATGCGGCGCGCTAAACGGCATTCCCATCAGCCCGTGCGTCCAATCTACCGCCGGTCCGCAATCGCGAAACCAGTCATAGAGCATCGTGCGATGCGCGATCCGCCAGTCGCCCGCGCGTCGTTCCATGACATCCAGGTAACGCCCGCCCAGCCAGATGTCGCGCGCACCATCCCCGGCGTCGATGCGGTGATAAGCGCTGACCTGCGTTTCCACGCGCGCCGCGTCGCCTTCGACTATAATCAGGCTTTGTCCCAATATATGCTGCGTGACGGCAATCGCATCCGACCCCGGCACTACCCAGGCGAGATAGGCGTCGAAATCGCCAGCGAAAATGCCATAGTCGGTCGCGGCATCGGGCCAGAAACAGCCCACGATCAGCCCGGCGTCGCGCCGGTCCTCTCCCCGTGCCAACCGCGCCAGACAATCGCGGATTTGTTCGCGACCGGCCATCGCGCGCCATGCCGCATCCTCCTCGCCCTGCATCATCCTCTCCTTCGTTGGGGCGATTATGCGGCGGCGCAGGCCGCCATGGCTTGACGGATATGGACAGGCGGGCATCATCGCGCGAGCATAGAGCAGGGGAGGGGATCATCATGGCAACGCAACCCGATCCGTTCGAAACGGTCCATGCCCGCATCCTGCGCTTCTACCCCGAACTGGTGCGCGACATGGGTGGCGATCCGGTCGCGCTGCTACAGGACGCCGGGTGCGATCCCGGCGCGATGGCGGTCGGCTATCGTCAGCTTGTCGCCTTGCTCGAACGCAGCGCAGCGGTGCTGGCCCGCAGCGATTTTGGCCTGTGCCTTGCCCAGCGGCAGCGCGGGGGCAGCATGTTCGGACCATTGGGGCAGGCGATGCGCCATTCACCCACGCTCGGCGCGGCGCTCGATTATGCCAGCCAGAACAGCTATGCTCACAGCCGGGCGGTGCGTCTGTGGATGCGGCGCTTCCCATCGGTGCGCCACGTCTTTGTCGGGCATGACATAGTGCTGGATGGTCTGCCCGACCGGGCGCAGGCAGTGGAGCAGATATTGCTGCTGGGCCATTTGACCGCGATGGACCTGACCGGGGATCGCGCCCGCGCCCGTCGCGTGCATTTCCGCCATCAGCCGCTTTCGCCGCCCGCCGTCTATCGCCGCCATTTCGGTTGCCCGGTGCATTTTGGCCAGAGCGAGGATGGCCTGAGCTTTGCCGATCGCGATCTGGCCTGCGCCGTGGTCGGTCCCGACGCCGACATGCTGCGCGCCGTTACCGCCCATATCCGCCAGCAATTTCCCGATCATCATCCCCCGCTCCATGCGCAGGTGCGCGGCATCATCATGCAGCGGCTGACCAGCGGGGCGTGCGCCAATGCGCAGGTCGCGGCCGACTTGCACCTGCATCCGCGCACGCTCCACCGGCGGCTGCGGGCCGAAGGAACGGCGTTCCAGACGATCAAGGATGAAGTCCGCCGCGACATCATGCTCTATTATCTGCGCCAGACGGACCTGGATTTCATGACCATTTCGGAAAAACTCGGCTTTGCCGAACAATCGGTGATGACGCGCAGTTGCCACCTGTGGCTGGGTGCGGCCCCCACGGCCATTCGCATATCGGCCCGGCGATAAGGGCTGTCCACATCCGTCAAGTCGCTGGCCCCGTGCGGCTCTAGCCTGCATCCTTGACGATGAACCCGGACGCATGGCGTCGGGACCGCGATGCAGGGAGAGAGACATGACCACGCCGACGCTTGATTGTTCGGACATCGACCAATATCTGGGCAAACCGATCCAGCCCGCCCGCATGGTGGAGCCGATCGCCAATAATGATATTCGCCGCTGGGTGCAGGCGATGCACTATCCCAACCGCCTCCATTATGATGCGGGTTATGCCGCGCAAAGCCGCTGGGGCGGGCTGGTCGCGCCGCAAAGTTTTGCCGTGACGATGGATTGCGGCCATGGTTCCGCCCCGGCCTGCGTCGGTGGCATCCCCAACAGCCACTTGCTGTTCGGCGGGGACGAATGGTGGTTTTACGGCCCGCGCATGAAGGGTGGCGACCGCATCTGGAACGAGCGCATACCGTTCGACTATATCGTCAAGGACACCAAGTTCGCCGGGCCGACCTGTTTCCAGCGCGGCGACAATTTCTATTATAATCAGGATGGCGACCTGATTTCCAAGCAGCGTTCCACCACCATCCGCTACAATCAGGAAGCGGGCAAGGACAATGCGCCGACCGATGGTTTCGACGATCCGGTGTGGACCGACGACGATCTGGAATCGCTCGAAGCGCGCAAGATGGAATGGATCCAGATGCTGCACGATCTGGGCCATGACCGCCGCTGGTGGGATGATGTGACGGTCGGCGCGGCGTTGCCGCAGCGCGTGATCGGCCCGCACTCGATCGTGTCCTTCACCACCGAATGGCGTGCCTATACCTTTACCCAGTGGGGCGGCACGCACCGCCGCACCGACCTCGACATGGAAGCCTTGGGCTTCGTCAAGGAAATGGCGGGGCATGAAAATGATCCGGTCATGGAAGCGATCAATCCCGAATTTACCGATGGCGCCTATTTCGGCCCGTCGCGCGGGCATCTGTTCCCGCGCTGGGCGCGCTTCATCGGTATGCCGCGCGGCTATGGCTATGGCGCGTCGATGGGGGCGTGGATCACGGACTATTTCGCGGGCTGGGCGGGCGAATGGAGCATGGTGCGCCATTCCGCCTGCAACTATCGCGGCCCCGCGCTGACCGGCGACATCACCGTCACCACCGGCACCATCCTCGACAAGTTCGTGGATGAAGAAGGCCGCCATATGGTGCAGGTGGAATGCCGCCTGATGAACCAGACGGGCGTCACGCTGGCCACGGCCAAGGGCGAAGTAGAGCTGCCCAAAAAGCCGGTTTGACCGGACCTAATCCTCCCCCCACAGGGGGAGGATTATGCCGGCAGCGGCAGGAAAATGCACGCGCACAACCCGCCTTCGGCCCGCGCCGCCAGCGTTACATGCCCGCCATGCGCGTGGGCGGCCGATTGCACGATCGACAGGCCCAACCCCACGCCGCCGGTGCGCCGGTTGCGTGAGGGTTCGCCGCGAAAAAAGGGTTCGAACGCGCGCGCGAGTTGATCGGCGGCCATGCCCGGCCCGTTGTCGGCCACGTCTACCACTGCCATTGCGCCCTCTGTCCGCACGGCAACCCGCGCGGCATCGCCATATTTGACGGCATTGTCGATCAGGTTGGTGAACAACCGCCGCAGCAGGATCATGTCGCCATGAATGGTGATGGGTGCAGCATCGGCAATGGCGACATCGCGCCCCATATCGGCAAAATCATCCACCAGCCCCTCGACCAGCAGGCCCAGGTCCAGCGGCTCCATCACGCGCGGGCGGCTTTCATTGTCGACGAAGTCCAGCGTGGTGCTGATCAACTGCTCCATCTGGCGTATTTCCTCCTGCGCCGCGCTGCGGATCGGGTCCGGCGCGGCCGCCAGATGAAAGTGCAGCCGCGACAAAGGCGTGCGCAGATCATGCGCGATCGCGCCGACCACCGATGTCCGTTCCTGCACGAACTGCGCGATCCGCGCCTGCATCGCGTTCAGCGACACCGCCGCCATGCGAATCTCGGTCGGCCCCTTCACCGGCACGGGCCGCGCCTCCGCCCCTGCGTCCAGTTGCTCGACCGATGCGGCAAAGCTGCGGATCGGCCGGGTCAGCCGGGCGCTGAACCACATGCTCAGCGGAATGATGAACAGCAGGCCGAACAGCAAAGTATCCTGTCCCGTCAGGTTCCAGATAGTGCCGGGCGCGCGCGCGCTGCGCGTCACCATGCGCCATTGGCCCGACGGCTGTTTCGCCGCAGCGGTGAAAGTGCCGACGATGAACGGATCGACTTGTCCGTCGCGTCCGTAGAGCGCGATTTCGCGGGTGAACTGGTCGTATCGTTGCTGGTCGCCCCGGTTCAGGTACAGCCGCACGTCGCTACGCGGCAAACCCAGCCGGTCGGCCAGCATCCCCGCCAGCAGCCGCTCGCTGGCATGGGACATGGCACGCGGCGCATCGGCAGAATCGCGAATGCGCAGCACCGGCGCATCGCGCAATATCGGCTGGCCACGCATCAGCCGCGCGACTTCATAGACCGACACCGGCGTCTTTTCGGACGGGTGGATCAGGAACAGGATCGACAGGCTGAACGCGGTCAGCGTGATGATGACGCCCAGCGCCATCGCCAGCATATGGGCGTGGATCGAATGGACCCAGCGCAGCAGCCGGCCCTTCATGCCCGCGTCACCGCTGGCAGGAAGATATAGCCTTCGCTGCGCACCGTGCGGATCATTTCGCCATGGGTGCGGGTGCCTAGTTTGCGCCGCAACCGGCTGACCTGCGTGTCGATCGCCCGGTCGAACGCATCGCTATCCTCGCCCCGCGCCAGTTCCAGCAACTGGTCGCGATTCAATATCTGCTGCGGTTTTTCGATGAAGGTCAGCAACAGGCCGAACTCCCCCTCCGACAGGCCGATGATGATCCCGCCCGGATCGCGCAGCACCCGCCGCACCGGGTCCAGCCGCCAGCCGTCGAATTGATAATGGGCGGTGGCATCGACCGCCTGCGCCCCCACTGGCCGCCGTCGCCGCTCCAGCGCGCGGATGCGGGCCAGCAATTCGCGCGGCGACACAGGCTTGGGCAGATAATCGTCCGCGCCCATCTCCAACCCGGTGATCCGGTCGCTTTCGGTTCCCAGCGCCGACACCATGATGATGCCCATATCGTCGCTGTCCGCCAGCGACCGGGCCAGGCTCAGCCCGTCCTCACCCGGCATCATCACGTCCAGAATGACGATATCGGCCCGTTGCCGCGCCAGCGCCGCGCGCATCGACGGGCCATCCTCCGCCTCATCCACGCCATAGCCCTGCCCGGTCAGGAAATCACGGATCAACGTGCGCAGCGCCGGGTCGTCATCGACGATCAGCAACCGGGGGTGGGCAGGGGTATCGACGTCGGACATGGCGACTTTTCTCTCTCCAAACGGCCTTGTCCGTCTTTTCCCGCGCGGATTCAATCGCCGCGACGCAGCCATCGCGGGGACAGTCGCGTGGCCTTTTCCCGCTCTGTGTCAACGCAGACAAATTAGTCGGCACCCGCTTTGCTACAAGCGCAACAGACAGAGGCCGCCAGACCGGCCCGGACAAGGAGACAGGGTTATGGCGAATCGCGAACGGGTGCTGACGCGCCGGACCATGTTGGGAACGATCGCGATCTTGCCGCTGGCGTTCACCGCGCGCGCCCATGGGGCATCCTGTGCCGATCCTGCCACGCTTTCTGCTGCGCAAAAAAGTATGCGCAAGTCGCTGGGCTTCAAATCGCCTGCGCCCGACGTAGCAAAACGCTGCGCCACCTGCGCCTTCTTCACTGGCAAAGCGGCCGATTGTGGTCCCTGCGCGCTGCTCAGTGGGGGCGTCGTCCCGGCCAATGGCCTGTGCGACAGCTGGGCGAAGAAGGGCTGATCGCCATGACGCGCGCCCCCCGCCAGTTCGTCTGGGATTTGCCCGTCCGCCTGTTTCACTGGGCGCTGGTCGTGCTGATCGGCTTTTCGTGGTGGAGCGCGGAAAATTACCACATGGACTGGCATCGCCTGTCGGGTCAGGCAGTGGTGTTCCTGATCGCGTTCCGCCTGATCTGGGGCGTCATTGGTTCCGACACCGCGCGCTTTGTCCATTTCCTCAAAGGCCCGCGCGCCGTCCGTGCCTATCTGGCCGACAGAAACGCACCCACCCATGTCGGCCATAACCCGATGGGCGGCTGGAGCGTAGTCGCGATGCTGGCGATATTGGGGACGCAAGTGGTCAGCGGCCTGTTCGCGGTGGACATTGACGGTATCGAGTCCGGCCCGCTCTCCCACCTCGTCGATTTCGATCAGGGTCGCCTTGCTTCCGCCATCCACGGCTTTTGCTTCACTGTGCTGCAAGCACTGGTCGTGCTGCATGTGCTGGCGGTGATCTTCTACCTCGCCGTGCGGCGGCGCAACCTGATCGGCCCGATGGTCATAGGCAGCGCAGCGGCAAAAGCCCCCGTTCCGGTGCGCCGCGCCGGGCCAGTTGCGCTGGTCGTCGCGCTTGCCCTGTCGGCGGCGCTTGCCTGGTGGCTGTTTGCCGAATCGGCGCTCTGACCCATGAAAGGATATGCCATGCGCCTCTTGCTGATCGCTACCGGCCTTGCGGCTCTGCTCGCCTCCCCCCTTATCGCCGCGCCCGGCGACATCGTCGCGACCCGGATCGCGGGCTTCCGCGAAGTCGGCGCGGCGTTCAAGAATATCAACGACGAACTGAAATCGGGCAGCCCGCAGTTGTATGTGGTCCAGATTTCCGCACGCCAGATCCGCGACTATGCGCGCCAGCATATGGGCTGGTTTCCGGCAGGCAGTGGCCCGCGCCCCGGCGTCAAGACCGCAGCGAAGGCGGAAATCTGGACCCAGGCACCTGCCTTCAAAAAAGCGCAGGACGGCTTCGTCACGCAGGCCAACGCCTTTGCCGGGGTTGCGGGCAGCGGCGACGTGGCGAAAATGCGCGTCGCGGCCAAGGCACTGGGCGGCAGTTGCGCGACCTGCCACCGCAGCTTTCGGGTAGAGGATAAGCGCTGATGCGCCGCGCGCTTATCCTGCTCGCCCTTGCGCCCGCGCCGCTCTGGGCGCAGGCGTCCGACCTGGACATCCCGGTCGCAGCGGCCGATCATTTCCCGCGCGGCATCATGGCCAAAGCGCGCGTGTACACCGACCCGCGCGGCCTGACTCTCTATGGCATGGACATGCGCGCCGCGACCGGGCGCACGGGGCAGCCTGCGTTCTATTGCAGCGGCGATTGCCTGACCCAATGGGAACCGTTGCTCGCCCCGCGCGGCGCGCCCGTATCGCCCGTCCCGCGCGAATTTGGCGGCCCGCGTGACGATGTCACCGCCGTAAAACCCGCGTCGGACAATCCCGACTGGACCGTGATCGCGGGACCGGCTGGCCCGCAATGGGTCTATAAGAAAGTGCATCTGGTCTTCACCCGCAAGGGCGCTGCCCCCGGTTCGAGCGAGCATGACGGCGCGGACGGCTATGTGTGGAACAGCCTGAAATATGTGCCGCCCTTGCCAAAGCTGATCGCACCGCCCGATGTTGCTGCACGGCTGGTCGATGGTGCCTATGTGCTGGCCGATGCACAGGGCAACTGGCTGTTCAGTCCGAAAGCGGCCGATTGCGCCGACCCCTGCGCCTGGCGCGCGCACGCCACCGGCATGGTCCGGCGCAGCGTGGGGCAATGGACCGTCCGTCAGACTGCCGATCAGGCCCAGTGGGTCTATCGCGGCAAGCCCGTCTATCGCGCCGATCCGCGCCAGCCCGTGCCGGCCGACGGCGCGGCGCTGACCCCCTGATGAAGGATAGCATCATGCAATCGCACAAAATCGCTGCCTTATGCGCCGTCGCCTTCCTCATTCCCTGCGCGCAGGCGGAAACGACTGCCTTGCCCGCGCCGCCCGCCAATGGCGAAATGGGCTTCGTCTTCACCCATTTCGCCCCCGCCATATATCAGGGCGCAGCGGACTGCCCCGACGGTCCCGTCGCCACGCTGCGCGAAAATTATCTCCAGACTCAGGCACCTGCCGAACGGCTGCGCCTGCTGGAAAAGCCGAACGAGAAGGAATTGACCAGCCGCTGGACCGGCTATGCCTTTGGCCCGCAAGGCACCAACATCTGCACCCACCCCGCCATGTTCGACCGCCCGCCCCAGCGCACCGTGCGGGGCAAGGTCGCGCAGGGGCTGGACCTGGATGAGGGCGCGGATGCCCAGGGGTGCGGCCATGAACCCTTCACCAGTCCCGCCGGGCAGAGCGGCGTCGATAACCAGATGTGGCGGGCGATGGGATGCGTGCGGACATGGCGCGGGGTCGATGGCACCGGCGGGGACATCGTGAAGGGGCTGACTCAGTTCCTCATCAGCGGCGAACATACGCAGGTGTTGCTGCTGACCGGCGTCGACAGCCTGTCGGACGATCCCGACGTCACCGTCATCTACGCCAATAGCGAGGATCGCGCCGTCGTGGATTCCAAACAGACCTTCATGCCCGACGCCAGCTACACCATCGTTGCCAATGCGCAGCACCGCAATGTCTTGAAAGGCCGCATCGTGGGCGGCGTGCTGATGACCGACCCGGCCCATATCCGCCTGCGCCAGACATGGGGGCAGGGGTCGGAACGCGACATTCGCGGCAAGCGCACCGAATATGACATGGCCGGGGCGCGTTTGCGCCTGACCTTCCAGCCCGATGGATCGTTGAAGGGGCTGGTTGGTGGCTATCAGCCGATCTGGAACGTGATGGCCAGCGCCTCGATCGGCGGGGAAGGGGCCGCCACGACCGCAGGCTATGACTGCGCCGCCATGTATGCCGCGCTCAAAAAACTCGCCGATGGCGATCGCGATCCTGCGACTGGCCAGTGCCGCCGCATATCCAGCGCGATGGAGGCCAGCGCGATCCCCGCCTTCGTCAACGACACGCCCCCTGCGACGAAAGTGGCGCAACAATGATCCGCATATTCCCCATCATCGCCGCGCTGGCGCTGGGCCTGACCGCCTGCGCGGCGGAAAAAGCGCCGCACAGCGCGTCCGTCGCCGAACCCTCCTTCGCCCCGCTGAAGGAACCGCTGGGTCAGATCGTGGCGATGCGCCGCCTGACCGAAGCGCAATATCGCAACAGCATCGCCGATATATTCGGTCCCGACATTCGCGTGGCGGGCCGGTTTGAACCCATCGTCCGCCCGGTGCATGAACTGATCGCCACGGGCGCTGCGTCCTCCACCATTTCGCCAGCGGGCCTTGAGCAATTCGACGCTATGGCTCGTGCCATCGCAGCGCAGATATTCGACGCCGACCACCGCGCCCAATTCATGCCCTGCGCCCCCCGCGACGCCGCCGTGCCGGACCCGGATTGTGCCGCGCGCGTGCTGCTGCCGGTGGGTCGCGCCCTGTTCCGCCGCGCCATGACGCAGGAGGAAGTGGCTGCCTATGTCATGATGGCGGGTCAGGCGACGCAATCGAGCGCCTCCTTCCACAAGGGGCTGGAACTGGCGCTGGCCGCCATGCTGGTGTCGCCCCATTTCCTCTATGTCGTGGAAAGCGCGGAAGCCGATCCCGACAGCCCGTCGGACATGCGGCTCGACAATCTGGCCCGCGCGTCCCGGCTCAGTTTCCTGCTGTGGAATACGACGCCCAACGAAACGCTGCTGAAGGCCGCCGAACAGGGGCAGTTGACGGACCCCGCCCAACTGGCCGCCATTGCGCAGCGCATGGTTCGCTCACCCCGGCTGGAAGATGGCGTGCGCGCCTTCTTCGCCGACATGCTGTTGTTCGAAAAATTCGATGAAATGGCCAAGGACCAGATCGTCTATCCCCGTTTCAACCCCGATGTCGCGTCGGCTTTGTCGGAACAGATGCTGCGGATGATCGTGGATCAGCTGGTGACGCAACAGGGCGATTATCGCGACCTGTTCACCACCCGGCGCACCTTCATCAATCGCGCGCTGGGTCCGCTCTATCAGGCAAAGGTGACATCGACGCAGGGCTGGGTGCCTTATGAATTCGCCGCTGGCGACGATCGCGCAGGCTTGCTGGGGCAGGCCGGGTTCCTGGCCCTCTACGCCCATTCGGGCCGCAGCTCGCCGACTCTGCGCGGCCGCGCGATCCGCGAATTGCTGCTGTGCCAGCCGGTTCCCAATCCTCCCGGCAACGTCAATTTCACCGCGGTTCAGGACGTGACCAGCACCGCGATGCCGACGGCAAAAATGCGCCTGACCGCGCATAATAGCGACCCGGTCTGCGCCGCCTGCCATCGGATCACCGATCCGCTGGGCCTGCCGCTGGAAAAATTCGACGGCATCGGCGCGTTCCGTCGCCAAGAAAATGGTGCGCCCATCGACACGGCGGGCCTGTTTGAAGGCACCGCGTTCCAGGGTAATGTCGGCCTTGGCAAAGCGCTGGCGACCAGCAAATCCACCACCGAATGCGTCGCGGGCCGTGCCTTCCAATATGCCACCGGCCGCGTGCCAGAGGATGACGGCGTATTGGCGGGCGGGATCGAGCAGGATTTCGCGAAGGACGGCTATCGCATCCAGTCGCTGTTCCTGCGCGTCGCCACCATGCCGCAGGCCTATCGCATCGCCGCCACCCCGCTTGCCACCCCGAAAATCGCCATGACCATATCGAAGGGAGTCCATCCATGAGCTTCACCCTGAACCGCCGCACCGCGTTGCGCGGCATGGTCAACGGCATGGCGGTCGCGGTCGGCCTGCCGATGCTGGACCTGTTCCTCGACGGCAATGGCACGGCGATGGCGGCGACCGGCGCGCCGGTGCCAGTGCGTTTTGGCACATGGTTCTGGGGTCTGGGCGTCAATCCGCCCCGCTGGTTTCCCAACAAGATCGGCGCGGATTACGACCTGAAGGAAGAACTGGCCGCCATCGCGCCATTGAAGCACAAGATCAACATATTGGGCGATTTCAGCCTGCCGCTGGATGGCCGCCCGAACCTGCCGCATATCAGCGGCGGCATCGGCATCCGCACCGGCATTGCCATCGCGTCGGAGCGGGGACTGCCCGCGCCGTCCTTCGACGTGTCGATCGGCGACGTCATCGGCACCCGCACCCGCTTCCGCTCGCTCGAACTGTCGGCCACCGGCGACCCGCGCAATTCGCTGTCGGGGCGCGGCAACGGCAATCTCAACCCGGCCGAAGTCTCGCCCGCCGCGCTCTATACCCGCATCTTCGGCCCCGATTTCCGCGATCCCAACAGCGCGACCTTCACCCCCGATCCTGCCCTGCTCGCCCGGCGGAGCGTGTTGTCGGGCGTCGCGGACCAGCGTCAGGCACTCAACGCGCGGCTGGGCGCGGCCGATCGCAAGAAACTCGACCAATATTTCACCTCCGTTCGCCAGCTTGAAAAGCAGCTCGACGTGCAACTGACCAAACCCGAACCGATGCAAAGCTGCGTCGTGCCGAAATCCATTGCCGACCGTCCGGTCAATGCGGAAATCGAAAATGTCATGGCTAATCATCAGGTGATGACCGACCTGCTCGTCATGGCGCTGGCGTGTGACAATGTCCGCGTGTTCAACATGAATTTCAACAATGGCGCATCGTCGCTGACTCGCATCGGCAGCACCATCACGCACCATCAGCTGACGCATGAAGAAGTGATGGACAATCGCCTGGGCTATCAGCCCGAAGTCACTTATTATGTGAACAAGTGCATGGAAGCATGGACCTATTTCATCAAGGCGCTGGACGCGGTGCAGGAAGGGGACCGGACCCTGCTCGACAACACGCTGGTCTTTGCCCACAGCGAAACCGAATTCGCCAAATTCCACACCATCGACAATATCCCGATGATGACTGCCGGGTCGGCGGGCGGGCGGGTCAAGACCGGCCTGCACATCGCGGGCGAAGGCACGCCGGTCAGCCGGGTCGGCCTGACCCTACAACAACTGATGGGCGTGCCGGTCGATACTTGGGGCAGC
The DNA here is from genome assembly GCF_014280435.1 of Sphingobium sp. KCTC 72723. Taxonomy (NCBI): domain Bacteria; kingdom Pseudomonadati; phylum Pseudomonadota; class Alphaproteobacteria; order Sphingomonadales; family Sphingobiaceae; genus Sphingobium; species Sphingobium sp. KCTC 72723. The sequence continues at coordinate 2,558,787 of NZ_CP060388.1, forward strand.
GACAGCATGGAAACCAACAAGCCGGTATCCGCGCTGATCGCCTAGATCATCCCGTTGCCATCGCCTGGCGCAGCCGTTGCAGCAGGCTGCGCCGATGCCGTTCCGCTTCGAACCGGGCAAGGTCCGGGTCGCGGCGGGCTATGGCGTCGATGACGCCGCTGCGCCATTGCCGCCACGCCGCAAACCCGTCCGCCCCCTCGAATATCGGGGCGATCGGCGCGCTGCGATAATAGCGCATACTGACCCGCGCCAGCAATTCGATCAGCGGCCGGTCGACCATGCGGAACAATATGTCGTGCAAGGCATCCTCGAACGCCAGCCGCTTCGCGCCATCCGCGCAATCCCCCACGCGACTGCCCAGCGCCGCCAGTTCGCCATGCAGCGCTACATCCTGGCTCTGCGCCGCCGCCGGCATCAACTCACAATCGAGCAGCGTCATCATCTCCAGCGCTTCATAGGCATCCGAGCCGCGCACCCGCAAATAGGCCGCGACCGACCGTTCCAGTGCCGCAACATCGGGCCGCGTCCCGAAATAGCCGCCACCTGGACCCCGGCGCACTTCCAGCAACCCTTCATGTTCCAGCACGCGGGCGACCTGCTGCACCGTGGCGATGCCCACGCCCAGCAATCTGGCAATGTCGGGCAGCGCACCGATCTGGCTCTGGGGCGGCTGCGCCAATATGATGTCGCGCAACTGGTCGGTCGCCTTGGCGGCCAGATGCCGTCGGTGCAGCGGTGCGTCGTCATCGGCCCTGCCCACGCTTATGCCTCCGGCGCGCCGTCTTGCAGCGCCCGGCCCACCAACGGCGCGATCCGCCCGACGATGACTTCCACGCCTTTGGGGTTGGGGTGGATGCCATCGGGCAACAACAGCGCCCGCTTGCCGATCACGCCATTGAGCATGAACGGATAAAGCGTCGCATCATAACGCTTGGCCAGATCCGGGTAGATGGCGTTGAACGCGGCGGCATAATCCGGCCCCATATTGGGCGACGCCACCATGCCCGTCAGCAGCACGGGAATCCGCCGTCTTGCCAATTCGGTCAGGATCGCGCCCATATTGGCACGAGTGTCGCGTGGCGACAGGCCGCGCAGCATGTCGTTGCCGCCCAGGCCCACCAGCATCAGGTCCGGCTTGCGCGGCAATCCGTCCAGCGTGAAGGCCAGCCTTTCCAGCCCCGCCGCGCTGGTGTCGCCCGACACCCCGGCATTGACCACCTGCGCCGCAATGCCGCGCTTGACCAGCGCCTGTTCCAGCACCGGGGCCAGCCCTTCATCCTGTTCCAGATTATAACCGGCATACAGGCTGTCGCCAAACGCCACGACCAGCTTCGCGTCCGCCGCCGGAGTCGGCGCGACGGGGGTGGGGGTGGGGGGTGGCGCTGCCTTTTCCGACTGCACGCCATTGCCCGCCGGTAGCGGAACAGGTGTATTATCCGAACAGGCCGCCAGCGCATGGACAATCAGCGCCAACACCCCATATTGCATCCACTTGCCCGCCAAGGAGCGCTCCTTCTTCATGCATTCACCGATCAATCCCGCCACTATCGCCATCCGCGCGCACAATGTCACTCTCTCGCTTGGATCACGCGACGCGCCGGTGCAAATATTGAAGGGGATCGACCTCGACATATTGCGCGGGGAAAGCGTGGCGATATTGGGCGCATCGGGATCGGGCAAATCCTCGCTGATGGCGGTCCTGTGCGGGCTGGAACGTGCCAGCGGCGGCACGGTCAGCGTCGGCGGAGTCGATTTCGGTACGCTGGACGAAGATGCGCTGGCCCGCGCGCGACGCGGGCGGATCGGCATCGTGCTGCAAAGTTTCCACCTGTTGCCCACCATGACGGCGCAGGAAAATGTCGCCGTGCCGCTGGAACTGGCGGGCGTGGCCGATGCGTTCGACCGGGCGGCGGAAGAATTGCGCGCCGTGGGCCTTAGCCACCGCATCACCCATTATCCGACCCAGCTTTCGGGCGGGGAGCAGCAGCGCGTCGCCATTGCCCGCGCCGTGGCCCCACGCCCGACGCTGATCTTTGCCGACGAACCCACCGGCAATCTGGACGTCACCACCGGCGTCACCATCATGGACCTGTTGTTCGAACGGCAACGCGCGGCGGGCGCGACTTTGGTGGTCATCACCCATGATGCGGCGCTGGCGCAGCGGTGCGGGCGGATCGTGGAGATGCGCGACGGCGCGATCATTGCAGACCGCCCCGCATGAGCGCCCCAGACCGGGCAGCACTGGATTGGCGCGCAAGCTGGCGCATCGCCCGGCGCGACCTGCACAGCGGTTTCCGGGGGCTGCGCCTGCTGTTCCTTTGCCTGTTCCTGGGCGTGGCGACACTGGCCGCGATCGGCAGCCTGACGGCGGCAATCACGCAGGAACTCGCCGCACGCGGCCAGACCCTGTTGGGCGGCGACCTTGAAATCGCCATGACCCAGCGCGAAGCGGACGGTCAGGAAAAGCAGGGTTTCGCCCGGCTCGGCACCCTTTCCGAAACCATCCGCCTGCGCGCGATGGCACGCGGTGAAAAGGCCGATGGCCCCGCCATCCTCACCGAACTCAAGGGTGTGGACAATGCTTACCCTCTCTATGGCGCGCTCACCCTGCGCAATGGCGTCTACCGCGCCCCGCTCGCCCCCGACGCGATTCTGATCGGCCCGGCGCTGGCCGAACGGCTGGGCCTCAAGCGCGGCGACCGGCTGGTCTATGGCATCGCCACCTTCACCATCGCAAATATCATCGCCGACGAACCCGATCGGCTGGGCGAAGGCTTCACCCTTGGCCCGGTCGCTATCGTCTCGATGGACGGGCTGCGCCGCACCGCGCTGATTCAGCCGGGCAGCCTCTACACCAGCAAATATCGCGTCCGCCTGCCCGCTGGCACTGATGCAAAGGCGCTGCGCGACCGACTGGAAAAGGAAAACAGCGTCGCGGGATGGGAGTTTAAGGACCGCGATCGCGCAGCCCCCGGCGCGAACCGCTTCATCGAACGCATGGGGCAATTTCTCTCGCTCATTGGGCTGGCTGCGCTGGTCATCGCGGGGATCGGCGTCAGCAACGGCGTTGCTTCCTATCTCGCTATCAAACGCCCCGGCATCGCGACGTTCAAGGTGCTGGGCGCGACTTCGGCCGACATAGCGCGCATCTATATGTTACAGGTCGGCGCAATAGCGCTGGTCGGCATCGTCACCGGCCTTGTCGTCGGCGCGCTGTTGCCGCCGCTCGTCGTCGCGGTCGCCGGTGACGTGCTGCCGGTCAGCCCCGATTTCCGCCTTCATCCCCTGCCGCTGCTCACCAGCGCGCTCTATGGCCTGCTGATCGCCTTCCTCTTCACCTTGCCCCCACTCGCCCGCGCCCGGACCCAGCCTGCCGCTTTGCTGTTTCGTGGAGCCGTCGATGCGCGCAGCGGTCTGGACCGCCGCGCCATCCTCACCATGATCGGCGCAGGGGCTGCGCTGATCGCATTGGCGCTTGGCACGGCGCGCGAACCGCTTTTTTCCGCCGCCGTGCTTGGTGCGACCGCTGCCGTGCTGCTGCTCCTGCTGGCCATCGGCTGGGGCGTGGCCCGAATCGCCCGGCACATGCCGCGCCCCCGGCGGCCCTTGCTGCGGCTGGCGCTCGCCAATCTCCACCGCCCCGGTGCGCAGACCGCCGCGCTGATCGTCGCGCTCGGTCTTGCGCTCACCCTGTTCGTGACGCTGGCGGGTATCCAGACCAGCCTGGACAGCGAAATCCGCAATGTCGTCCCCAAAACCGCCCCGGCGCAATTCGTCCTCGACATCCCCGCCCGGCAGGAAGCCCGCTTCCGCGCCATCGTGCAGGGGCAGGCACCGGGAGCCGAACTCAACATGGTCCCCGCCCTGCGCGGCACCATCGTCGCCTATGGCGGGCAACGAGTGGCGGATCTGGAACAGCTACCCGAAGGCGCCTGGTTCCTGCGCGGCGAACGCGGCGTCACCTACGCAGCGTCTTTGCCCGAAGGCAGCGATCTGGTCGCCGGGCAATGGTGGGCAAAGGATTATGCCGGGCCGCCGCTCGTTTCGCTCGATGCCGAAGCTGCCCGCATCCTGAACATCGGCGTTGGCGACAGCCTGACCGTCAGCGTGCTTGGCCGTGAAATCACCGCCCGCATCGCGTCCCTGCGTAAAGTGAACTGGGACACGATGGGCTTCAACTATGTGCTGGTCTTTTCACCCGCCACACTGATCAACGCCCCGCACAGCATGGCCGCGACCATCACCATGGACCCGCGCCGTGACGGGGCAGTCACGCGCGCGCTTCTGGCCGCCTTTCCCGGCATATCGGTGATCGCGGTCGGCGAAGTCATCGAACAGGTCGGCACCATCATGACCCAGATGTCGGGCGCGATCGTCGCTGCCGCCTCCGTCGCCATTCTGGCAGGCATCGCCGTGCTGGTCGGCGCGATCGCTGCGTCGCGGCAGGCGCGCAGTTACGACAGTGTGATCCTCAAAACATTGGGCGCGACCCGCGCACAGATATTGGGGACGCAGGCGCTCGAATATGGCCTGCTCGCCACCATGCTGGCGCTGGTCGCGCTGGCATTGGGCATGGGCGCGGCCTGGTTCGTCATCGTGCAGCTGTTCGAATTCGGCTGGGCGCCCGACTGGACCATCGTGCTGGCGACACTGGGCGGCGGCGCGCTGCTGACGCTGGGCATCGGTCTTGCCGGGTCAATCCCGCTCATCTCCGTCCGCCCCGCCAGCGCCCTGCGGCAGTTATAGCGGTCGGCCCGCGCGCAAACGGCATCGGGCGCGGCGTCCCGTTGCGCGCTCGGCGTATCGTGCCGCGCGCTTCGCATAATGTCGGGGCAATATCCGACTGCATGAGGAAGCCCGCATGACCGACACCATCACCCGATCCTTCATCGACCTGCGCGCATGGGCCGCGACCGCAATCGTCACGGACGCAGCGCCGCAGGACGCTTTCCTCGCCGCCCGCGCACTACTGCCCCAGCCGGCAGGCCCGGTCAGCATCGGCCTCATCGCCCTGCCGCAGGGGAGCGGCACAGTCGCTGCCATGCCTGCCGACGAATTTGTCATCGTGGCATCCGGCACTGTCCAGATCGGTCAGGTCATGCTTAACGAAGGCGACGCGCTGGTCCTCTGCGAAGGTGCAACCGTCGGCTGGACCGCCGCCGCCGACAGCCGCCTGCTGTTCGTCCGCCGCACCGGCGGGTCGCTCGCCGACGGCGCGATCGTGCCGATCGACACCAGCGCCGCATTGGTCGCTTCCGGCGCGCCGCTCGCCGAACTGCTGGTCGGCCCGACCCCATCCTGCCGCAACTTCACCGACTATCGCTCGGCGGATGGCGAATTTGTCTGCGGCACTTGGGATTCGACTCCCTATCACCGCCGCGCGATGACCTACGGCCATTATGAGCTCATGTATCTGCTCGACGGCAGCGTCACCTTCGTCGACGGGGCGGGCGCGAAAGGCACCTTTGGCAAGGGCGACATCTTCTTGGTCGAACAGGGCGCATCATGCAGCTGGGACAGCCAGGTCCATGTCAAGAAGGTGTACGCCATCTATCGCCCGGCCTGACAGGTCACGCTAAAGGATCAAGCGTCCCCAGCCACCCCACCAGCACCAATACCCCCATCGCAGCGCTCGTCTCCACGGCCAGTGACAGACGCAGCGCTGCGACCGCCCCCACGCCCGACCGCTCCAGCGCCGGAGCCAGCCGCCAGCGATTGAGCGCCGCCAGCCCCAGCATCCCGCCAAACAGCGCCAGCTTGGCCCCCAGCAACCAGCCATAGCGGCTGCCCAGCAACGCAGGCAGGTCCGCGACCCCGACGATCATCACGCCGTTCACCACACCCGTCACCACCAGCAGCGCGACGATCACCGTTCCCATGCCCGCAAAGCGCGCCAGCATCCGCGTCACGCGCGGCCCATCGGCCGCCCGCATCGTCGCGCACGCATGAAGCAGCATCGCCAAAGCGCCGATCCATGCCCCCGCCGCCCAGATATGCACGACGTCGGCGGCCCGATGCACGCTGCCCGCCATATCCTCGCTCGCGCCCGCATGGCCGGTCCACGCAATCGTCGCCACGGCCACCGCAGCGGGAGCCAGCACCCATCGGTCGCGCCCCGCCAAGGCCAGCGCCAGCGCGACGACCAACGCCACCCCCCGCACTGCCAGCACCGGGCCGATCGGCGTCATCGTCAGCAAAATGTCGACCGTCGCCCAGTCGGGGGGAAATATCGCCGCGCCGCTCATGCCCGCCGCACTCGCCAGCAGCCATAGCGCCGACAACGCCATGCCCCCCAGCGCCAGCGCCGCCAGCACCCCGCGATGCACCCGCCCGCCCATCGCCACGGCAAACAGCGGCAGGCCCATCAGCAGCGCCAGATCGACCATCAGGCCGATCCGCGCCGCGACCAATATCCCCCCGTCCATGGCGGATTACTTGACCTTGAAGCTGTAGCCGCCTTCCATCTTGTGCTGGTCCGCGCCCACGATATGCCATTTCAGGTCATAGCTGCCGGCGGGCAGCGCGCGCGGCAGAGTGACGATCATCGTCTTGCCATCGGGCGCAACCATGGTCTTGAACCCCTTGATCGGCATCGGCGCATGATCGGCCATGCCCGGCATCCCGGTCATGGTCAGCTCCACGCCGCTCATCGGCGCCAGGAATTTCTCCGAAAAGGTCAGCGTCATCTTCGTCGGCTTGGCCACGGTCGCATTGGCGGCGGGGCTGGACGACAGCAGCTTGCTATGCGCGAACGCAGCACCCGGCACGGCGGCCAGCGACAGGGCAATGGCGGCGATCAGAAAGCGGGACATATCGGCTTCTCCATGATGGTGGTTACGCATGGTTACGCACGCCCTTGCCTCACCCCTCATACAGGACGCATGATTTTTTCCTTGAGGGATGCGCGCGTCCCCCGCGTATGACGGGGGTGAGGATGGAGTTGACTGACATGACCGATCTCGACCGATTGCTGGGCGATGTAGCGACTATGCCCACCGATACGCGCCTTGCGTCGATGGACGCTGCCGTGATGGCGGGCCTGTCGCAGCGGCGCGAACGTGGCGCGGCGCGGCGCGGGCTGATGCTCGCCGGGCTGCTGGCGGTCGGCATCGGCTGGGCGGGCAGCATCGTGCCATCTACCCCCGCACAGGCCGCGCCCGCGCCGATCGGCATGTCGGACTATGCCCCCTCGCGCCTGCTCGGCCAATAATGTTGCGCCGCTATGGCCTCGTCGCACTGGTCGCCTTCGCCGCCGCGTTGGCTGCCGTGCTGGTCGCGCGCTTGTGGCTAACGCCGCAGCCCCGCGTCGAAAACGAAGTCCACGCCCTGCTGCACGAAAAACTGACCCTCGACGCAACGCAGGAACAGCGCATTCACGCATTGGAAGCCGCCTTCGCCACCCGCCGCGCCGCGCTGGAGAGTGAAATGCGCGCCGACAATCAACGGCTTGCCGCCGCGATTGCTGCCGAACATGGCTATGGCCCGCAAGTGGCACAGGCGGTCGACCGCACCCATCACGTCATGGGCGCGCTGCAAAAGGAGACGCTCCAGCATATCTTCGCCATGCGTGCGGTGCTGCGGCCCGATCAGGCGGCGCAGTTCGACGCCGCCGTCGTCAAGGCACTGACCCAGCCCGCCCCCCGGTGACGCCTTCTCCCGGTTATTTGGCAGACACCGAACCGGACGACCGGACGCTGGTGGCGCGCGCGCGCGCCGGGCATCAGGACGGCTATGCCGCGCTGATGGCGCGCCACCGCGACGCCGTGTGGCGGCTGGCGCGCGGCGCGGTGGGCGATGCCGACGAAGCACTCGACATTACGCAGGAGGCGTTCGTCGCCGCCTTCGCCGCGCTTGCCCGCTATGACGACAGCCGCCCCTTCCGCAGCTGGATCGCGCGGATCACGCTCAACAAATGCCGTGACTGGGCGCGCCGCCGCGCCGTCCGCCGCTTCTTCGCCTTCGCTAAACCCCTCGATGATGCAGGCCATATCGCCGACGCCGCGCCCGACCCGGAACAGGCGTTGCATAGCCAAGCGGAACTCGCCCGCATCAACGCCGCCATCGCCGCGCTGCCCGCCAGTCTCAAGGATGTGCTGCTCCTCCGCACGATCGAGGGGCTGAGCCAGTCGGACACTGCCGCTACCCTCGGCCTCACCGAAAAAGCAGTAGAAACCCGCCTCTACCGCGCCCGCGCGAAATTGTCGGAAATGTTGAGGGATGACGCCCCGCCCCGCGTATGAAGGGGCATGACCAAGCTGACCCTCGACCGCCGCACCCTGTTCAAAAGCGCCGCTGCGCTGGGCATCGCCAACGCCTTCCCCGCATGGGCGCAAAGCGGCACCCATGGCCTCCACCCAGCGCCGGGCGTCCTGTCGGGTGAGAGCATCGCGCTGACCGTGGCCGACAGCCATTTCGCCACCGGCGGCCGCTCCGCCCATGCGGTCACGATCAATGGCACTGTCCCCGCGCCGCTGATCCGCCTGCGCGAAGGGCAGAATGTCCGCCTGTCCGTCACCAATCATCTGAAAGAGGACACGTCGATCCACTGGCACGGCCTGATCGTCCCCTTCCAGATGGACGGCGTGCCGGGCATCAGCTTCCCCGGCATCGCGCCGGGTGAGACATTCCATTATGAATTTCCGATCCGCCAGTCCGGCACCTATTGGTACCACAGCCATTCGGGGATGCAGGAAGCGATGGGCCATTACGGCCCGATCGTCATCGATCCCGCAGGCACCGATCCGGTGCAGGCGACCCGCGAACATGTCATCGTCTTGTCCGACTGGTCGCCCGTCCACCCCCATGTCCAGCTCAAGCGGCTCAAGCAATCGGGCGGCTATTATAATATGCAGCGGCAGACGCTCGCCAGCCTGCTCAAGGGCAGGGATCAGCCGCTCAGGGACCGGATCGACTGGGGCAAGATGCGGATGGACCCGACCGATATTTCGGACGTCACTGGCTCCACCTACAGTTTTCTGGTCAATGGCCATGGCACGGCAGAAAACTGGACCGGGCTGTTCACGCCCGGCGAACGGGTGCGGTTGCGCATCATCAACGCCTCGGCCATGACCAATTTCAACGTCCGCCTGCCCGGACTGCCGATGACTGTCGTTCAGTGCGATGGCCAGCATGTCCAGCCAGTCGAAACCGACGAGTTTCAGATCGGTATCGCCGAAACCTATGACGTGATCGTCCAGCCGACCGACGCCGCCGCCTATGCCCTGATCGCCGAAGCCATCGACCGTTCCGGCCTGGTCCGCGCAACCCTCGCGCCGCAGATCGGCATGGTCGCGGCCATCCCGCCGCTGCGCGCCCGCCCGCTGCTGACCATGAAGGATATGGGCATGGATATGTCCGGCATGGACATGGGGCAGGGGGGGGTGATCGACCTGTCGCAACCCGCAAATGACAGCATGGCCGGGCATAGCATGAAGATGCTCGACCCTTCCGTCGCGCCCAATGTGCCGATGGGTCCGGGCGTGGCGACTCTATCGTCCATGCCGGCGGATCGCACGGCGGACCGGCCCACGGGCCTTGAGGATGTCGACCATCGCGTGCTGACCTATGCCGATCTGCGCTCTCTGGAGCCGAACGAGGATGTCCGCGCGCCCACTCGCGCGCTCGACATCCACCTGACCGCCAATATGGAACGCTATATGTGGTCCTTCGACGGGGTGAAGCTGTCCGACGGCGCGGACCCCATCGCTTTTCGCCATATGGAACGGGTCCGCGTGACTCTCATCAACGACACGATGATGCCGCACCCCATCCATATTCACGGCCATTTCTTTCAGCTTTTGACCGGCGATGATCCGGCCCACAACCCGCGCAAACACACCGTCAACGTCTTGCCGGGCGGCAAGATCAGCTTCGACCTCACCGCCGACGCGCTGGGCGACTGGGCGTTCCACTGTCACATGCTGATGCACATGCACACCGGGATGATGCGCGTCGTCACCGTCCGCCACGGGGAGGACGCGGCATGAAGCGCCTGATCGCATCCGCCGCCGCGCTGCTGATCTTTACCCCTGTCATGGCGCAAGAGATTCATAAACACCAAGCCATTGATAATAAACAAGAAAACAAAGATACTACGATCCAGATGGACGATGTTCCAAAAGATCCGCACGCAGGCCACGCCATGCCCGCCGCCGATAGCAGCGTGCCGAAGGGCGTCGCGCCCCCAATCCCGGCCGATCATGCCGCGCAAGCCTTCTACCCCGCCGCCACCATGGCCCGCGCCCGCGCCGCCATGATCGCGGAAAGCGGCGGCATGACCTTCTCGCAACTCATGCTCGACCGCCTCGAATATCGCGCGCACAAGGGCGCGAACGGCTATGCCTGGGAAGGCGAAGGCTGGATCGGCGGCGACATCAACCGGCTGGCATTCAAGACCGAAGGGGAGGGGGAAGTCGGCGGCCCGCTCGGAAGCGCCGAACTGCAAGCGCTCTACAGTCGCGCCCTCAATCCCTGGTTCAATGTCGAAGCAGGCGTGCGTCAGGATTTCCGCCCGTCGCCCCAGCGCACCTATGCCGTGGTCGGCATCGAAGGCCTGGCCCCCTACTGGTTCGAAGTCGGCGCGCAGGCGTTCCTGTCGACCAGGGGCGACGCCCATCTGCGGCTGGAGGGCAGCTACGACCAGCGCATCACCCAGCGCCTGATCGCGCAACCCGCCGTCGAAGTGAACATCGCCGCGCAGGATGTGCCGGAACTCGGCATCGGTTCCGGCATATCCGACATCGAACTGGGCCTGCGCCTGCGCTATGAATTTGCCCGCGAATTTGCGCCCTATGTCGGCATCCACTGGGAACGCAAGCTGGGCGACAGCGCGCGTTATGCGCGGGCGGCAGGGGAGGGGGCTTCGGCCACGAGTCTGGTGATGGGCGTGCGTTTCTGGTTTTGATAGAAAGTCTACCGCCACCATCAAACCCCATCCTTTTTCCCCCGCACGTCATCCCCGCGAAGGCGGGGATCCATCTCCGGCGCTCGCCTTTGGATGGATCATGGAGAGATGGATTGGCTGACGCCGAACTTCGTTTCCCGCCTGCGCGGGAATGACAGCATGGGGTTACGCGCCCGCGCCCAAATGCCGCTCCGCCAGCGCGACATGCAGCTTGATGCCCAGCCCCAGCACATCGTCGTTGAAATCATAATGCGGGTTATGCAGCGGCGCACCGCCCTCCGCCTTCGCCTGCCCCAGCCAGATATAGGCACCCTTGCACGCTTGCAGCATGAAGGCGAAATCCTCCGACGTGAAGGCCGGATCGGGCGCGACGATCGCCGTCCCAACCGTCGCAGCCGCATCCAGCGCTTCTTGCGCGGCTTCGCGGTCGTTGATCGTCGCGGGATAATAGCGCTGATAATCCACGCTCGCGCTTAACCCGTTGGCCAGCGCCACGCCCGCAGCAATTTCGCGGATCGACGCCTCGATCCGGTCCTGCACTTGCGCGTCGAACGTCCGCACCGTGCCACCGATCCGCACTTCGGCCGGGATCACATTATGCGTATGCCCGCCATGAATCTGGGTGATGGACAGCACCGCCGATGCCGTTGGCGCGATCCGGCGCGACACGATCGCGTTCAACTGCGTGACCAGCGTTGCTGCCGCTAATATGGCGTCGGGCGTATCCTGCGGAATCGCGGCATGACCGCCGCGTCCTTCCAGCATGATCTCGAACTTGTCCGCCGCCCCCATGATCGGGCCGGGCCGTGTCGCAATCGTCCCTGCGGGCAGGTCGGGCCAGTTGTGCAGCCCGAACACCCGGTCGCACGGGAAGCGCGCGAACAGCCCTTCATTGACCATTTCGCGCGCGCCGCCCTGACCCTCTTCGGCCGGCTGGAAGAAGAAATTGACCGTCCCGTCGAAATTGCGGCTCCGGCTCAATTGCTGCGCTGCGCCCAGCAACATTGCGACATGCCCGTCATGGCCGCAGCCATGAAAAGTGCCCGGCGTCGTGCTGGCATAGGGCAGGTTGGTCTGCTCCTGAATCGGCAGCGCGTCCATGTCCGCCCGCAAACCGATGCTGCGCCCCGACGCACCATTGCGCAGCACCCCGACCACACCTGTCCGCCCGATCCCCTCATGCACTTCCAGCCCCAGCGCACGCAATTGCTCGGCAATGCGCCCGGCCGTGCGATGCTCGCAGAAACCGAGTTCAGGATGCGCATGAATGTCGCGACGAAACGCGACCAGCGGCGCGATCAGGTCGGAAATGTCGGTCATATTACCGCTGCTCGCCAAACAGATGCTGGATCGGATAATGATGCTTGATGAAGGGGGATTTGATCACGACATAGCTGAAATATTTCTCGATGCCATAATCGCTTTCCAGCATCCCTTCGACGATCGACTGATAATGGCCGACACCGCGCGTCACGAATTTCAGCAGATAATCATAGCCACCACTGACCAGATGACACTCCACGATTTCGTCCAGCTTGCGGATGCGCGTTTCGAACCGGGAAAAGTCCCCGGCGCGATGTTCGGTCAGCGTCACTTCGGTAAAGACGGTCAGATATTCGCCCAGCTTGTGCAAATTGATATGCGCGCCATAGCCGGTGATATAACCCGCCTTCTCCAGCCGCTTGACGCGCGTCAGGCAGGGGCTGGGCGACAGGCCGACCGCATCGGCCAGCTCGACATTGGTGATGCGGCCCGACTGCTGAAGCTGCGTCAGGATTTTCAGGTCGATCCTGTCCAGTCTGGGTCCGCCCAACATATGCCTTGCTCCCCTTATCTTATCCCAGCGCCGCGCGAATATCCGCCTGTTCGAGCAGTCCGTCGAGCGTTTTCCTGATCCGCGCGAATATCTCGTCCATCTCCGCGTCGGACGCGCACAAAGCAGGCGCAAGACCGATGATATTGTCGGCAAAGGCGCGATAGATGACGCCATTGGCATAGCCATCGTTGAACAATCGGTCGGCAACCTTGAGCGCCGGGTCGAACCGCGCCTTGGTCCCCTTGTCCGCCACCAGTTCGATCGCGCCCAGCAATCCGCGCCCGCGCGTATCGCCCACCAGCGGATGGTCCGCAATCGTCGCCAGCCCCGCGTCGAAGCGCGCCGCGACCTTCTGCCCGTTCGCCAATATCCCGCCATCGGTATAGAGGCGCAACACTTCCAGCCCCACCGCCGCGCTCACCGGATGGCCCGAATAGGTCGCGCCATGGCCGATCACCACATCGGGGGACGCGCCATCGGCTATGCCCTGATAGATTTTGTCCGACATCAGCAGCGCGCCCATCGGCACATAACCAGCGGTCAACCCCTTGGCGAGCGTCATCAGGTCCGGCGTCACGCCTTCGGCCTCGCACGCGAACAAAGGCCCGGTGCGGCCAAAGCCAGTGATGACTTCATCGGCGACCAGCAATATGTCCAGTTCGTCACACGCCTGCCGCATGGCCTTGAGCCAGTCGACGGGCGGCACGATGACACCGCCCGAACCCTGGATCGGCTCGCAGAAGAAGGCAGCGACATTGTCCGCGCCCAGTTCGGCGACCTTGTCCTTCAATTGCTGCACCGACCGGGCGATGATCGCGGCATCGTCGCCTTCCAGATCGCTGCGATAGGGGTAGGGCGACGCGATATGATGCTGCCAGCGCAGCGGCAGGTCGAACCCGCGATGAAAATTGGCCAGCGCCGTCAGCCCCGCGCCCGTGCTGCTCGACCCATGATAGCCGCGTTCAAGCGCGATGCACTGCTTCTTGGCAGGCTTGCCGATCGCATTGAAATAATGGGTGATATAGCGGATCGCCGAGTCCACCGCGTCCGACCCGCCCAGCGTGAAATAGACATGGTCCAGACCTTCCGGGCTGAGCGCCACCAGCCTTTCCGCCAGCCGGGCGGCCGGTTCGCTGCCAAAATGGAAATAGCCCGTGGCATAGGGCAGGCGGCGCATCTGCTCCGCTGCCGCCTCCACGATGCTGTCCTGCCCATAGCCCACATTGACGCACCACAGCCCGGCAAAGGCATCCAGCACTTCGCGCCCGTCCATGTCGGTCAGCCACATGCCCTTGCCGCTTTGCAACATGGTCGCGCCGCGCGCCTCATGCGCGCGAAAGGATGTGACGGAATGGATCAGGTGATCGCGGTCGATGTCCAGCAGGGATCGGTTGGATTGGTGCATCGTCGGGTTGCTCGCCATGGTGGTTATGGGGTTCAGCCTATCTATATGCCGCAAGGGCGAAAGCCCGATATGGGGCAAATGGCGACCATCGCTCCCCGTTATCGCGAACTGGCGCAGCAGATTATGCTGCGCCAGTTCCGATGGTTCATGCCAGCGCGTCGGCAATTGCCTTGCCGCATTGTTCGGTGGTCGCCTTGCCCTTCAGGTCGCCGGTGCGCAGGCCGGGTTCCGCCAGCACGGTTTCCACCGCGCGCATGATCGCGGCAGCGGCGTCCGCCTCGCCCAGATGCTCCAGCATCATCGCTGCCGACCAGATTTGCCCCACCGGATTGGCGACCCCCAAGCCCGCAATATCCGGCGCGGACCCATGGACCGGCTCGAACAGCGACGGGTGCGTGCCGTCCGGATTGATATTGCCCGACGGCGCAACCCCGATCGTGCCGGTGCAGGCCGGGCCAAGGTCCGACAATATGTCGCCGAACAGGTTGGACGCCACCACCACGTCGAAACGATCCGGGTTCAGCACGAACTGCGCGGTCAGAATGTCGATATGATATTTGTCATGGGTGACGGTCGGATAGTTTTTGGCCATCTCCACGACACGCTCGTCCCACCATGGCATGGTGATGGCGATCCCGTTGGACTTGGTCGCGGACGTGACATGCTTGCGATTCCGCGTCGCGGCCAGATCGAACGCATAACGCAGCACTCGATCGGTGCCGTGCCGCGTCATCACCGTTTCCTGAATCACGATCTCCCGATCCGTGCCGGGGAACATCTTGCCCCCGACCGAGCTATATTCCCCTTCGGTATTTTCGCGCACGACCCAGAAATCGATATCGCCCGGTTCACGCCCGACCAGCGGACATGGCACGCCCGGCATCAACCGGACAGGGCGCAGATTGACATATTGATCATATTCGCGCCGGAACTGGAGCAGCGACCCCCACAGCGAAATATGGTCCGGCACCGTATCGGGCCAGCCCACCGCGCCAAAGAAGATCGCGTCCGGCTTGCCGATCCGCGCCTTCCAGTCGTCCGGCATCATCTGGCCATGTTTGGCATAATAGTCGCAGCAGGCGAAATCCTGCCATGTCTGGTCGATGGTGAATCCATAAAGGCTGGCCGCCCGCTCCAGCACGCGAATGCCTTCGGGCATGACTTCCTTGCCGATGCCGTCGCCGGGGATGACGGAGATGGTGTAGTTGCGCGTGTTCGCCATAAAAACTCCCGAACGATTAAATGGGCGGTTACAGTTTCAACCCGGCGATATGGAACGCCTTGGTTTCCAGATATTCCTCGATCCCCGCATGAGCGCCTTCACGACCAAGGCCCGACATCTTCACCCCCCCGAACGGCGCACACTCCATCGCGATGGCCCCGCTGTTGAGTGCGACCATGCCCGCCTCCAGCCGCTCCGCCACGCGGAACGCGCGGTGCAGATTCTCGGTGTAGAAATAGCTGGCAAGGCCATAGCTGGTGCCGTTCGCCAATTCGATCGCCTCGTCCTCATGGGTGAAGCGGAACAGCGGCGCGACAGGCCCGAAAGTCTCTTCCTCCGCCAGCTGCATGTCGCGCGTCGCGCCGGTCAGGATGACGGGGCGCGCAAAACGCTCGCCTGTCGCCCCCTCCGGCGCCTGCGCGAACAGAGTCGCACCATGCGCCAGCGCATCGTCGATATGCGCCTTCACCTTGTCGGCGGCCGCCGCGTTGATCAGCGGCCCGATCGTGCTGCCCGGCTGGTCCCCTGGCGCGACGTTCAGCGCCGACACGGCCCTCGCCAGTTTTTCGGCAAACTGATCATAGACGCTATCCTGCACCAATATGCGGTTGGCGCAGACGCAGGTCTGGCCCGCATTGCGGAATTTGCTGACCATCGTGCTGGCGACGGCCAGGTCGATGTCGGCGTCATCGAACACGATCAGCGGCGCATTGCCGCCCAGTTCGAAACTGACCCGCTTGATCGTGTCGGCGCATTGCCGCATCAACAGCGCGCCCACGCGCGTCGATCCGGTGAAGGATAATTTGCGCACCACCGGGCTGGCAGTCAGCGCGCCCCCGATCGCGGTCGGCATACCCGTGACGATGTTGAACACGCCAGCGGGAAAACCCGCTTCCTCGGCCAGCTTCGCCAGCGCCAGCGCGCTATAGGGGGTCAGGTCCGACGGCTTGACCACCACGGGGCAACCTGCCGCCAGCGCGGGCGCGCATTTGCGGGTGATCATCGCGGCGGGGAAATTCCACGGCGTGATGGCGGCGGACACACCGATCGGCTCCTTCATCACCAATATGCGGCGATTGGCTTCGGGCGCGGGGATGATGCCGCCCTCGACCCGCCGGGCTTCCTCGGCAAACCATTTGATAAAGCTCGCCGCATAGCGAATTTCGCCCTCGGCTTCCGCTATCGGCTTGCCCTGCTCGGCGGTCATGATCCGGCCCAGATCCGCGACATTCTCCAGCACCAGCGCGTGCCACCGCTCCAGCACAGCGGCCCGATCCGCCGCCGTCCGGGCCTTCCATGCCGGGAAAGCCGCTTCGGCCGCATCGATCGCCGCTTGCGTATCAGCCTCCCCGCAATCCGGCACGGTGCCGATGATCGCGCCGGTCGCGGGATTATCCACCGAAACGCTCGCGCCGGATGCTGCGCCGACCCACGCGCCGCCAATATAGGCGCGCTCGATGAAAAGGGCGGGGTTGGAAAGGGAAAGGGTCATCCGAGCGCCTGTGTCGTGAGGGAAAATGTCGTGATCGCCGGGTCCGTCGGCGGTAAGGGACCGCGCACCATGCGCACCACCCGACCGACGCAGGGCAGGCCCAGTTCGTCCAGCCAGCCGCACAGCCCGCTTTCCTCCGGCACGTCGAGTCGACAGAAAATGCCGCTGTTCGACCCCAACCAGTGCGAGATCAGCGCCTTTGCTCCGCCGCTATCGGGCGCGATCGTCGGCCCGACCACATAACCGCGCCCGAACCGGCGAAACAGGGCAAAGCCGACCGGCTCATTGCCGCGCGTCAACACGACGCCCTGCGCACCTGGCACCAGCGCGTCGAGCAAAGCGTCGCGGTTCATGCCCGCCGCGCGCCGCGCCAGCGCGTGCAGCGTCGGCATATCCTTCGCCCCCAATGGCCGCACCCGTTCGTCGGGGATGAGTTCGGCGACCGGCACGGCAAAGGCAGCGCCCTGATGCTGAAACACCGGGCCGATGCTTTCGAACCCCAGCTTGCGATAGAGCGGTGCGCCTTCGTCGGTGGCATTCAGCAATATGGTGCGATCGCCAAGGTCGGCCATCACCGCCTCCATCAACCGGCGGCCCAGCCCCACCCCCTGCGCGGCTGGCGAAACGATCACCATGCCCAGCGTCGCGGCGTCCAGCCCATAGGTCCATGCCATGGCCGTGCCGATCACGGCGCCATCGCGCTGCGCCACATAACCAAAACCAAGGCTGAGCAGCATGTCCCAATCCTCGATCCGGTGCGGCCATTTCTGCTCGCTGGAAAGCGCGTGGGCGGCGGGCAGATCGTCCACGGTCATGCGCCGCAGGTCCACCATCGCCTCTATGCCTGTCGCCATGCGTCTTGCTCCCTGGGCGGTAAAGGATTGCCCGCCTGCCTTGATCGGAATCGTCACCATTGAAACTCGCTACGACCTTAAAAGGCCCGGCAAAGCATTGGCTGCTGCCTTCGCGCCGATTTTGGAAGATTATCGCGCAGATTTTCCCGCGCAATTGCAACACATGCCGCGCGCGATCCATATTGTGCCGGAATAACGGCATTTCAGGAGACGCACCGTGGACAGTTTCAACCCCGATCATATTGCCATGCCCGTGGGCAGCAATTTCATCGGCGGGCGGCGCGTCATCGGGCAGGGCGCCGCTATCCCCGTGCGGCGGCCATCGGATGGCCGGGTCTATGCCGATCTCGACAGCGTGGACGAAGCGCAACTGGGGCAAGCGGTCGAGGACGCGCAGCGCGCCTACAAGACCAGCGGCTGGGCGCAGACCGACCCGCGCGGGCGGATGCGCGTGCTGCGCCGTTGGGCCGACCTCATCGAAGCAGACATGGAAGTGCTGGCCCCGCTCGAAGCGCTGGGTTCCACCCGCATGATCCACGAAATCCGCGCCTGGGATGTGACCTATACTGCCGAAACTATACGCTTCTTCGCCGAATGGGCGGACAAGATCGGCGGCGAAGTCGCGGCAACTACGCCCGACAAGCTGGGCCTGACCATCCACGAACCCTATGGCGTGGTCGCGGCGATCGCGCCGTGGAACCTGCCGCTGGTGATGGCCGCGTGGAAAATCGCGCCTGCCATCGCGGCGGGCAACAGCATCGTCCTCAAACCCTCGGAAATGACGCCGTTCAGCATCGTGCGGCTTGCCGAACTGGCGATCGAGGCCGGGTTGCCCGCTGGCATTTTCAACATCGTGCAGGGCGACGGGCGCAGCGTCGGCGATCCGCTGGTGCGCTGTCCGCAGGTGGCCAAGGTCACCTTCACCGGATCGACCGCCACCGGCGCGGCGATCATGACTGCCTGCGCCCAGACCGGGCCAAAGCCGGTGACGCTGGAATTGGGCGGCAAAAGCCCACAGATCATCTTCGCCGACGCAGGGCTGGACAAGGCATCGGCCATCGTCGGCCGCGCCATTACGCTCAACGCCGGGCAAGTCTGCGTCGCGGGATCGCGCCTGCTGGTGCAGGAAAGTGTCGCCGATCAGGTGATCGACCGCATCGTCACAGCCTTCGCCGCGCACAGGGCCGGGCCGACCTGGGCCAGTGACAGCACGATCGGCCCGATCATTTCGGAAGGCCAACTCGATCGCATCGACGGCATCGTCCAGCGCGCTGTGGCCGAGGGCGCGCATGTGCTGACCGGCGGCACTCGCGCCACCGCGCCGCAGGACGGCAGCTATTTCCTGCCCACTTTGTTGCAAAATGCTGCGCAGCATAGCGAAGCGGTCCAGGGTGAGATTTTCGGGCCCGTCCTGACCGTTCAGACCTTCGCCGACGAAGCCGAAGCCTATGCGCTGGCCAATGACAGCGCCTATGGGCTGGCGGCGGGCGTCCATACCAGCGACCTCACCCGCGCTCTGCGCGCCACCCGCGCGCTGGAGGCCGGGACGATCTGGGTCAACCGCTATGGCCGCTCCAACGACTTCATCCTGCCGACGGGCGGCTTCAAGCAATCGGGTATCGGCAAGGATCTGGGCCGCGAAGCCTATCTCGCCAACCTCAAGACCAAAGTGGCACTGATCGAATTCTGATCTGCTGCTTCAATTCCCCGCAGCGAACCGTGCAATGCGATACGGCTCGGTCGGAATATCGGTTCCGCCCTTCGCGATGATCTCGGCCATCGTTTCGCCCACGCCCGGCCCGATCTGAAAGCCGGAACCGGAAAAGCCAAACGCATAATATAGCCCGCTGGTCGTCGCGCTTGGTCCCATCACGGGCTGGCTGTCGGGCATATAGCCCTCGATCCCCGACCACACCCGGATGATGTTCAGCTTCCCCAGCGACGGCGCGAGCCGCCGTATCTGCTTCAACTGGCTCAGCGTATTTTGCGGCTCGACATAGGCGCGATACTGGTCGGGAAAGGATGGTCCCCGCGTGCTGCCGCCCAGCACGATATTGCCGCGCGCCACTTGCCGGAAATAGACGGTTTCCTCCTCGACCGGCGTCATTACGCCCACCGCTGGCAAAATCCCGTAAGGCACTGGCTCGGTCACGCTCATGTTCGGACCGCGCGGCGTGATCGGTACCGGTTCGCCAAATTGCGACGACAACGCATTGCCCCATGCCCCTGCCGTCACGAGCAGGACCGGCGCGCGGAACGTCCGCCCGTCCGCTGCGGTCACGATAAAATCCTCGCCCACCTTCTGCGCATCGACGATCTTGCAATGCTCATGGATCACCGCGCCCAGCCGCGCCGCCGCCCGCGCAAAGGCAGGTGCGGCCAGCCGTGGATTGGCATGGCCATCGGTCGCCGAATAGGAACCGGCCAGCACGTCCGGCCCAAAGAACGGGAATTTGTCGCGCAACGCATTGCCGCTCAGCAATTCCAGTTCCAGCCCTTCCGCGCGCGCATTCGCCGCATATTCCTCCATCGACCCTACCAGTTCGGGCCGCTCGCGGTAACAGACGCGGATATGCCCGGACTGGAGATATTCGACGTCCGCGCCCAGCAGTTCGCGCGACTGCCGCCAGATGGCGATGGCCCGGTTGGCCAGCGGCAACTGGTGCATGGGCCGCCCCTGCCGCCGCACATTGCCGAAATTGGTGCCGCTCGCCTGCCGCCCGATCAGGTCGGTTTCCAGCAGCATGACTGACAGACCATGGCCGCGCAGAAACAACGCCGCCGATGATCCCATCAGCCCGCCGCCCACGATGATGACGTCGCTGGCCGCGCTCATTGCCGCGCTCATTGATCATCTCCGATTGCGCTGGTCAGCGGCTTGACCGGTGCCTGGCCGCGCAACCGCCCGACCTGTTCGACCGGCACGTCCGCTTCCGCCGCGATCAGCTCCGCCGCCGCCAGCCCGCAATAACGCCCCTGGCATCGCCCCATGCCGACCCGGCTGAACGCCTTGGCCCGGTTCGCTTCCTGCGCGCCCGTTTCCCGCATTACGCCACGCAGATCGCCTGCCGTCACCCCTTCGCACCGGCACAGCACCGCGTCGTCGGGCAGCGCTGCCGCCTGCTCCACAGGCCATGGGAAAGCCGTGGCCAGCCCCCGCGCGAACTTCGCATAAGTGCCGACATCGCCGCGCAGCGACGCCATTTCGCCCGTGTCCACCGGCAGCCCCAGATCGGCCAGCGCCGCCAGCGCCCCCAGTCGTCCGCTCGCCTCCGCCGACCGCGCGCCCAATATCTTCGCGCCATCGCCCGCCAGATAGACGCCTGCCACGCTCGATCGCCCGTCGCCGTCCCGCTCCGGCAGCCATTGTCGGGTGCCGGGATCGAAGGCGAAGGCGCAGCGCGCCAGATCGGCCAGTTGCGTTTCAGGCCGCAAATGATGCCCCATCGCCACCGCGTCGCAGGCGATGTCCTGCTCGGCTCCCGCCCCCGTGCGAAACCGGATGCCGTTCACGCCATCGCCAGCATTACCGTTTATTTCCAAAGGCGTGATGCCATTATGCACCGCCACGCCCGCACGCTTCAACTTCATGGTCAGCGCCACGCCATTCCACAACACGGACGGCACTGCCAGCAGATCCGGCAGCGCCCGGATCCGCGCGCTATAGGGGGCCGTATCCAGCACCGCGATGACGTTCGCCCCCGCCTCGACATATTGGCTGGCGACCAGATAGAGCAGCGGTCCTGAACCCATGAACACGACTTTGTGTCCGATCGAAACGGCCTGCGATTTCAACGCCACCTGCGCCCCGCCCAGGCTATAGGCACCGGCAAACTGCCATCCCTTGACCGGCATCAGCCTGTCGGTCGCCCCGGTGCAAAGCAGCAGCGCATCGAACGGCAAAGCGTCCTGCACTGTCTCTCTCGCTGTCCACACACGCCCGCCCGCGATGTTCCAAACCAATGTTTCGGCACGATAATCGACGCGATCCTTCACCCCGTCGAACGTCGCGTGCAACGCCTGCGCCCGCGCCGCTTCGCTGCCGTAAAGCTTGGCATAAGGCCGAGTGAAATTGTCCGGCTGGCGGCGATAAATCTGCCCGCCGTCGCGCCGCCCCTCGTCCAGCACAATGGGGCGCACCCCCGCCTGCACGCACGCTTCCGCCGCGCGCGTTCCCGCTGGCCCGGCGCCGACGATAATTATACGTGGTTCGACCATGATGCCCCCGGCTGGCTGGTGAGGATGCGTTGGCCCGCCGCGGCGAGTGTCGAACAGGCGCGCAGCCGATCGCCGCTTTCCGTCCACACCCAGCAATCCTGACACGCACCCATCAGGCAGAAACCGGCGCGCTTCTCCGGCCCGAACTCCGACTGGCGCAACGCGCTACCCTGGCTCAGCAGCGCGACCATCAGCGTGTCACCCGCCATCGCTTCGATCGGCGCGCCATCGACATGCAGGGTCAGGGATGGGCGATCATTCTCGCCCAGACGAACGAAGCGGCTCATGCGGGGATCAAACTTTCATCTCCAAGATGGCACAGGATACGACTGTCTCCAGCCGCGCCTTTGTTCAGCGGACGGCGAGGCGGGGGCGTGGTGTTGCACAACCCGTCCACGCGCGCAGCGCAACGCGGCAGGAAACGGCAGAGGTCAGGATGGTCGCTGCTCGCGCCGATCGGCGGCGGCGCGGCCCCGGCATGGCTTTCCTCCAGCCACCCCGCCCGCATTTCCGGCACCGACCCGATCAGCAGGTCGGTATAGGGATGAAAGGGCGCAACCCCGAATGCCGCGCGCGGTCCCGTCTCCACCATCGTACCGGAATAGAGGACCAATATGTCGTCGCAAATCGCCCGTACCGTCGAAATATCATGGCTGATGAACATCGTCGCGATGCCCAGTTCCCGGCGCAATTCCGCCATCAACTCCAAAATCGCGGCCCCCACCACTGTATCCAGCGCCGACGTCACTTCGTCGCACAGGATCAGTTGAGGATCGGCCGCCAGTGCGCGGGCCAGATTGATCCGCTGCTTCTGCCCGCCCGACAGCGCGCCGATCGGCCGGTCGATCAGGCTGGCGGGCAAACGGATCAGGTCCAGCAGTTCCAACACCCGCAAATGCGCGGCATTGCCCTTCAGGTCATGATAGAAAGCCAATGGTCGCGCCAATATCCGCCCCACGCTATGCGCGGGATTAAGCGCCGTATCGGCATTCTGGAACACCAGCTGCACCCGGCGGAACTGCTCGCGACTGCGCCCCTGCAAGCCCGGCGGCAGCACCTGCCCGTCCAGCAACACCTGCCCGCTCGCCGGTGGCAGCAGACCGGCGATAACCCGCGCGATGGTCGACTTGCCCGACCCGCTCTCGCCGATCACGCCCAAAGTCGCGCCCCGCTCGATCGTCAGGTTGATGTCGCGCAGCACCGGAATGCGCGGCCGCCCATCCTTGCCGATCTTGCCATAGCCCGCCGTCATGCCCCGTATCTCCAGCAACGGCGCGGCGGGCAGGGCGATTGTTTCGGGCGCGGGGCGAATGGCGGGCCGGGCGGCGGCCATCAGCGTGCGGGTATATTCGTCCGCGGGCGCGTGCAATATCTGTGCAGCTCGGCCCGCCTCACGGATGCGCCCCTGGCTCAGCACCACGATCTGGTCCGCCATCTGCGCCACCACGGCCAGGTCATGCGATACATAAATCGCTGTCGCCCCGCGCTCCAGCACCACGGCTTTGAATGCGCGCAGCACCTCGATCTGCGTGGTCACGTCCAGCGCCGTGGTCGGCTCGTCCAATATCACCAGTTCAGGGTCGGTGATCAGTGCCATTGCCGCCATCAGCCGCTGCAACTGCCCGCCCGACAATTGATGCGGATAGCGCGTGCCGATCGTGTCGGGTAAGGGCAAAGCGAGCGCGCGGAACAGCTCGATCGCCTTGGCCTCCGCCTTGTCGCGCGGCATCAGGTCATGGATCAGTGCGGGTTCCACCACCTGATCCATGATCGTGCGCGACGGGTTGAAGGCCGAAGCGGCGCTTTGCGCGATATAGGCGATGCGGTTGCCCCGCAACTGCGCCAGCGCACTGCGATCCAGCTTGGTAAGGTCCACATCGCCCACCCGGATCGACCCGCCCGCAATCGTCGCGCCGGGCCGTGCATGGCCCAACAGCGTCAGCGCGATCGTGGTCTTGCCCGACCCGCTTTCGCCGATCAACGCCAGCACTTCGCCCCGCTGCAACGCAAAGTCGATGCCGCTGACGATCGGAAAAACCTCGCCCGCCGCATTGCGCGCAGTGACGGTCAGGTTTTTTACTTCGACATGGGGCAGGTCGCTCATCGGCCTTTTCCCTTGCCCGAAAATCCGATCGCGTCGATCAGCAAATTCACCCCCACGGTCAGCGTCGCAATCGCAACCGCCGGTGCCAATATCGCCAGCGCCCCTTCGCCCAGCCCGGAAATATTCTCCCGCACCAGCGACCCCAGATCCGCGTCGGGCGGCTGCACGCCCAGGCCCAGGAAAGAAAGCCCCGACAGCAGCAGCACGATGAACACGAAGCGCAGGCCGAAATCGGCCAGCAGTGGGTGGATCATATTGGGCAATATCTCGGCAATCGCGATATGAAACCGTCTCTCGCCCCGCGCCCGCGCCACCTGCACATAATCCATCTGCGCCAGATTGACCGCCAGCGCCCGCGCAATCCGGAAATTGCCCGGCACATAGGTGAACGCCGCGATCAGCAGCAGCAATCCCAGCGAAGACCCGAACGCCGCCACCAGCACCAGCGAGAAAATCTTGGACGGGATGGAAATCAGCATGTCCATGAAGCGCGACAACGGCTCGTCTACTTTTGCCCCACCCACCGCCGCCGTCAGCGCCAGCGCCGTGCCGGTCATGCTCGCCAGCAACGCCGCCGCCGCCGCCAGCCCCACCGTATAGCGTGCGCCCGACAATAACCGGCTCAGCACGTCCCGGCCCAGATAATCGCTGCCCAACCAATGCGCGCCCGACTGCCCGTCGAACACGTCATAGGCCACGAACGCCCCCACCGGATAGGGCGCCAGCATTGGCCCGAACAGCGCGACAGCCAACCAGAAGATCACAAGCATCAGCCCGATCTTGCCTGATAGCGGCAGGGCTTTGGCCCGACGAAAAGCAGCACCCATCATTGCGCCCGCAGCCTGGGGTTGGCGAGGATCGCGGTCACATCCGCGATCAGCATCAGGAGGAGATAGGCCGCGCAGAATATCATCGCGCACGCCTGCAACAACGGCATGTCGCGGCTGGTGACGGCATTGACCATCAGGCTGGCGAGGCCGGGATAGTTGAAGATGGTTTCCACGATCACCGCCCCGCCCAACAGGTAGGACAGGCTCAATGCCATCGCGTTGACGATCGGCGCGATCGCGTTGGGCATTATGTGGCGCAGCACGACCTGCACCGGCGCAACGCCCTTCAGCACTGCCATTTCGACATAGGGCCGGTCCATCTGGTCGATCACTGCCGCGCGCGTCATCCGCGCCATCTGCGCGATGACGACGACGCTGAGCGTCAGCATCGGCATCGCGACCCCGCGCAGGTAATCGCCCCACGCCATCTCGTCGGACACCAAAGCGATCGAAGGCAGCCAGCGCAGCTTGACCGAGAAGATCAGCACAGCAACCGTCGCCACCAGAAATTCCGGCACCGCGACCATCGACAAGGTTACGATGTTGAGCGCCCGGTCGATCCGCCCGCCCCGGTTCATTGCCGAACCGATGCCGATCGCCAGCGCTACCGGCACCGCCACCAGCGCGCTCAGCGCGGCGAGCAACAGGCTGTTGGGCAACCGCTCGGCAATCACTTCCGCCACCGGCATATTGGCGACCATCGACTGGCCCGGATCGCCGCTGACCATGCCCGTCAGCCAGCTGGCGTAACGGACATAGGCTGGCCGATCCAACCCCATCTCGTGCCGTAAGGCGGCGACCTGTTCCGCCGTCGCGCTTTGCCCCAGCGCTTCCTGCGCGGCGTCGCCGGGCAGCAATTGCGCGATCACGAAAATCGTCACCGACACCAGCAAAAGCGTCAGCAACGACGAAGCGAACCGCTGGCCGATCAGCATCAGCGCGGCGCGCAGGCCGCTCCGTGTGGACGCCCCCGCCATCAGCCTTCCCACCACACATGTTCGGCGAACTGATAACCCATCAGCCCGCCCAGCGAGACGGGATACAGCCCCTTCAACCGCCGGTCATATCCATCGATCAGGCTGATGAACACCGGAATGCCGACGCCGCAATGGTCGCGGACCAGCCCCTGCATCTCGCCATATAATTGCTTGCGCCGCGCCTGATCCGCCTCGCCCCGCGCTTCCAGAAGCAGCCGGTCGAAGCGGGGATTCTTCCACCCGCTCTCGTTCCAGGCCGCGTCGGATTTGTAGAACAGGCTGAACAGCAGGTCGGCGGTCGGGCGCGGGTTGGTGTTGCCGAAACCCAGTGGATGCTTCATCCAGTGGGTCGACCAATATCCATCCGCCGGCACCCGGTTGACCGCCAGCTTCAATCCCACGCGCGACCCATATTCCTGCAATATCGACGCCATGTCGACCGATCCATCGGCGGCGGGCGACGCATAGACCGGCAACCGCACCCCGCTCAGCCCCGCCCGCTGCAAATGCCAGCGCGCCTTGTCCAGGTCGAGGCTCGTCTGCGGCAAATCGGCGCGATAATAGGGGTGGAAGGGCGGGATCGGATGATCGTTGGCGATGGTCGCATAGCCGCGATAGAGCGCCCGCTTGATCAACGGCCGGTCGATCAGATATTTCATCGCTGCCACGAAATGCGGATTGCCGGTCGGCAATTGCCGCTGCTGCATGATGAGGTTCGTATAAAGCCCCGACTGGGTTTCCAGCAGGCCATGGCCGCGCGACGCTATGATACGCTTGGTCGATCGCGGATTGACCGCAATCACCAGATGCACGTCACCCGACAACAGCGCATTGACCCGGCTGACCTCGTCGGGAATGCCGATCAGCTCGATCTCGTCCAGATAGGGCTTGCCCGGCTTCCAGAAATTGGGGTTGCGCCGCGCCAGCGTGCGCACGCCCGGCCGGAACTGCGCGCACAGATAGGGACCAGTGCCGTTGGCGGTGCGAAAATCGCTGGTCCCCGCACGCAGGATCAGGAAATGCGATTGCGCCAATATGGTCGGCAAATCGGCATTGGGTCCGGTCAGCCGGATGGTCAGCGCGTGCCGACCGGTCGCCTTGACCTGCGCGAACTGCTCGGCGATCTGCGCCATTTTGGAGCCTGTCGCCGCATCCTTGTGCCGTAACAAAGACCAGACGACATCGGCGGCGGTCAGGTCCGCGCCATCATGGAATGTCACGCCCCGGCGCAACTGCACATGCCAGCTGATCTGGTCGGTGCTTTCCATCCGCTCGGCCAGCGCCGGACGGGGCGTGAGGGCGCGATCCAGCTGGGTCAGCCCGCTATAGAACATATAATGGCGGACATAATCGGTCGACAATGCGCCCTTGGCCGGGTCCAGCGTATCGGCGGTCGAACTGGACAGGCTGGCCACGCGGATGCGCCCGCCTTGTCGGGGCTTGCTCGCGGCCAGTGCGCCGGGGGACAACAGCAACCCAGCGCCCAGCCCCAGCCCGGCACCGATCATCGCGCGGCGTGAAAAAGGCGGCTGTCCGTCCATCAATGGATCACATCCTGCCATTTATACCACAGCCCCACCAGCGGCAGGAACCATGGCTTGCCGAAATGGCCCGGCACGTTCGGCCAGTCGAGATTGGCCCAGGGGTTGGCGTCCGGCTCGCCGCTCATCACGCGCGCCATCTGCTGCCCCATATGGGTCGCCATCTGCACGCCATGGCCGCTATAGCCCATGGAATAATAAAGCCCGTCCGTCTCGCCCGCGCGCGGCAGGCGATCGGCGGTCAGGTCCACCATCCCGCCCCACACATGATCGACGCCCACGCCTTTGAGCGCCGGGAATATCGCGCCCAGCGTTTCTTCAAGAATGCGCCCGCTTTTCATGTCGGACCGGGGATCGCTGATCGCAAAGCGCGCCCGTCCGCCAAATATCAGCCGGTTGTCGGGGGTCAGGCGGAAATAATTGCCGATATTCTTGCTGGTCACATAATTGCGCCGCCCCGGCAGCAGCCGGTCGATCAGCGCATCGTCCAGCCGCTCGGTCGCGATCACGAAACTGCCCACCGACACGATCCGCCGCCGGAAAAATCCGAACGGTCCCACCTCAGGCGCGCCGCCGGTCGCGACCAGCACCTGTTTCGCACTAACGGTCCCGCGCGCGCTGGTCACGCGCCATCCGGTCGCCACGCGATCAAGCCCCATGACCTCTGCCCGCTCGAAAATCCGCGCCCCGGCCCGCGCCGCCGCGTCGGCCAGCCCGACCCCGAACCGCCCCGGATGGATCTGCGCGCTCGTCGTCTGGATCAGCGCGCCGTGAAAAGCGTCCGATCCCACTTCCTCGGCCATCCGCTCAGGCGGCACCAGCCGGACGTTGGTATCGACTTCGGCGGCCAGCAAATCATGCGCCCGCACCAACTTGTCATAATGGGCAGGCTTGGCCGCCAGCTTCACCCGGCCGCAGCGCGTGAAGTTGCAATCAATGCCTTCCTCGCGCGCCAGCCGCTCGACCGTATCGACGGCATCGCAATGCGCCCGATACCAGGCACCTGCGACCTGCTTGCCGAATTTGGCCGACAGCGCGCCATAATCATGCGCCGTGCCATTATTGCACTGACCGCCATTGCGCCCCGAAGCCTCACCCACGACTTGGCCCTTCTCCAGCAGCACGACGCTCGCGCCGCGCTTGGCCAGCGCCAGTGCCGCCGACAGGCCGGTAAAGCCGCCACCGATGATGACGACATCGGCCGACCCTTCGACTCCACCCTCCGCCCCGCCCGCAAAGGCCGGGGCGCTGGCGAGCCAGTAGGAAAGGGGGGAGGGCGCGGCCATTATCCGATCAAAGGCCCACGACGGCGGGCAGGCAACCGATATGGGGAATTTCCACGTCGCGGTAGAAGGCATTGGACGGCTCATGCCCCCGACCCACGAACACGCGGCAGCCAAAATGCAGGTCCGTTGCTGTATTCTGGTCGTAGCGGAAGCTGGAGGAGACATGCATCATATCCTCCGGGTTCGCGCCCAGTTGATCGAACATATATTCGAACGCCTGCATCCGTGGCTTGTACGCCTGTGCCATCTGCGCGGTATAGACGGCGTGGAACGGCGCGCCCAGCATCCCGACATTATGATGGATCTGTTCGTTCATCGCGTTGGACAGGATGACCAGCGGAATCTTGTCGCCAATCTGGCTCAGTCCACCGGCAACATCGTCATGCGGACCCCAAGTCGGCACGGCGGCATACACGGCGTCTGCGTCTGCTTCATTATACGCCACGCCCCATTTCTGGCATGTCCGGCGCAACGAATTGCGGATGATCTCCTGATAGGGTTCCCATGGTCCCATCACCTGATCGAACCGATAGCCGCCCCAATCCTTGCAGAAAGCAGGCAGTTTTTCCGCGTCGATCCGGTCGGCCATGAACGCGGTCGCCATTTCCGTCATGCGGAACCGGGTCAGCGTGCCATAGCAGTCGAAGCTGATATATTTGGGCCGGAAATTGGGCATCGGCGGATCGTCCTTTGCAAGTTCTACAGATGGGCCTGCTGGCCGTGTGACAGAGGCATTACGCCATGGGCGCACCGGGACATGAAGCCCGTTTTTTCGGGTCGGGGCGCAGATATACGACTTTTTCCTGGCGCTATTCGGCATAGTTTGCCGCCTGCCCCCTGCGGCCATAATCGGGCAACATCATTGCGGCACGCCCATGCCCGGCGCGCGCATCCCCGGCACGGAATGTCGCGCCCTCAATAGCCCCGGCTGCGCGCGACTTCGCCGTCCATCGCCGCGCCTGCTTCATGGCGGCGGATATTGGCGATCAACGCGCGCGCCGCGCTATCCGCGCGGGTCATGCTGGCGACATGGGGTGTCATGACGATGCGCGGATGCGCCCAGAACGCATGGCCAGCGGGCAATGGTTCGGGGTCGAATACATCCAGCACCGCGCCCGAAATCCGTCCATCGTCCAGCAGCGACAGCAGATCCTGCTCCACCAGATGCCCACCCCGCCCGACATTGATCAGGGCCGCGCTCTGCGGCAGTTGCGTCAGCGTCTCCCGGCACAAAATGCCGCGCGTGTCATCGGTCAGCGGCAACAGGCAGATGAGAATGTCGCACCCCGTCAGAAACGCTGGCATCTCCGCCGCGCCCGCAAAACAATCGACCCCCTCGACGGCATGGCGCGATCGACTCCACCCCGACAGCGCAAAGCCGAACGGCCGCAACGCGCCCAGCACCGCCTGCCCCAGATTGCCCAGCCCCATCACGCCGATGCGCCGTTCGCTCGCAGGCACCAGCTTGATCGGCGCCCAGCGCCCTTCGCGCTGCGCGATACCATGGTCGATCATGTTTCGATGCAGCATCAATGCCGCCATCGTCGCATATTCGACCATGCCCTGGGTGATTCCCGGCTCGATCATCCGCACGACCCGGACATGGTCCGGCAAGCGGCCCATATCGAACTGGTCGATCCCCGCGCCGATCGAAAACAGCACTTCCAGCGCGGGCAGGGTCGCTATCAGCTCGACCGAAGGATTCCATGCGGCGAGATAGCGGATGGAGGCAGGATCATGCGCATCGCCCGCTTCGGCAAAGCCAATCGCTTCGTCCGCAAATATGCCGCGCCAGATGCGGCCCCGCGCCGGGTCGGATGTATAGAGCAGAGTCACAAACGACACTCCTGTAGGGCATGACGCCAAAAATCCTCCCCTGGCAGGGGAGGTGGCTGGCCGCAGGCCAGACGGAGGGGTGTCACACCTATGAAAGCGCAGCACCCCTCCATAGGGCGGATCATCAGAAGTTGAACGTCCCGCGCACCGTGAACGACCGGGGCATACCCGGCTGCACCCACAGGGCCGCATAGCTGCTGGCATAATATTTCTTGTCGAACAGATTATCGACATTGGCGGACAGCTTGAATTGTTCGTTGATCGTCACCGATCCCAGAACCTTCGCAATGGTGTAGCTGGGCAGATAGAAGGTAGTGGCCGTCTCGCCCAGCCGGCGCCCGACATGATTGACTCCCGCACCCAGCATCGCTTCATGATTGCCGATCGCAAACGTCTTGAACAACAGGGCGTTGCCCTGATGCTTGGGGATGTTGATCAGCGGATCGCCCTTGCGGATGGGCGCGCCGAAATTGGGGTCCAGCACGTTGGTGGCCCAGCCTGCATCGGTATAGGCATAGGTCAGGAACAGCTCGAACCCGGCAGGCAGCTTGGCGTTCAGGTCGAACTCCACGCCCTTGCTGTCCGCCCCGCCCACCGGCTTGGAAAAGCCTGCATTGATCGGATCGGTCGACAGCACATTGGTCTTCTCCATCTTGTAGAGCGACAATGTGCTGGTGATACGCCCATCGGGCGTCACGAATTTCGCGCCGACTTCATAGCTTTTGCTGACTTCCGGCTCGAACGGCTGGCCGTCGAACCCTACGCCACTGTTCGGGCGGAAGCCTTTGCCATAGCTGGCATAGAAGGACACGCTTTGCGTCGGTTCGAACACCAGGCCAGCCATCGGACTGAACTTGGTGTAGCTTTTATTGGGGTTGGTATTGTTCAGGCGCAGGTCGATGTCCTGCGCAAAATCATCATAGCGTCCGCCAAAGCGCACCTTGAAATTCTCGGTGATCTCGATCTGGTCCTGAATATAGACGCCCCATGCCTTCTGCACTTCGGTCGAATTCTGGATCACCACGTTCGGCGTGGGGGCTGCGATATTGTAATTGGGGGTATAGATGTCGATCGAATAAGACTGGTCCGCCGCGACCGGACGATAGCGGGTCTGGAACGTGTCGATTTCGAACTTGTCCCAATCCGCACCGACGCGGATATTGTGGACGATCGACCCGGTTTCCACCTTGCCGCTGATTTCGCCCCGGAACACCATGTGCGTGGTGCTGTAATCGCGATAGCGGCGCTGGCGGGTCAGCGTGCGCCCGTCATTGTCGATCCGCTGACGGCCCAGCACCAGTTCGGGATCGCTCGAAAAGCCCTCGAACGTCGTGTCCTTATATCCCGCGCCCAGCATTACGACCCAATCGTCGCTCAGGTCATGCTGCAACTGCGCCTGATGGCCCAGCACCTCGACCTGGATCGGGCCGTCCTTGGGATTGCCCAGATAGCGGGTGTTGGGAATAGCGCCCAGATTGTAACGGATCGTGCCGTTGGTCTGCACCGTCGGAATTGCCACCACGCCGCGATCGAACGGCACTTCCTGGTTCACATATTCCAGCTCGTAGGTGAAGATCGTCTTGTCCGACAGCTTTGCCAGGAAGGACGGGTTCAGCACATATTTGCGCGTTTCCACTGTGTCGCGGAAACTTTCGGCATTTTCGACTGCCCCGGTCAGGCGCACCGCCACCGTGTCGGTGATGGGCAGGTTGAAGTCGCCCTCGACCCGATAGGTGTTCCACTTGCCGCCCGCGACCGAAAAGCTGCCACCTTCCTTGAAGGTCGGCTTCTTGCTGACGATGTTGATGGTGCCGCCCGGCTCGCCGCGCCCGAACAGCGCCGAATTCGGACCCTTCAGCACTTCGATCCGCTCGACATTGGATGCGTCGCGCGGGCCGCCATAGCCTCGTCCGCCGTTGAACCCGTTGACCAGGAAGCCGCTCGGAAAATTCTCGTCGCCAGCAAAGCCACGGATCGCGAAGCTGTCCCACAGCCCGCCGAAATTATTCTGCTTGGAAACCCCGCTCGCCAGCTCCAGCGCGGTGTCCAGCCGGGTGATGTTCAGGTCGTTGAGCAGCGTGCCTTCCAGAAACTGGACCGCCTGCGGGATTTCCTTGACCGGCGTGTCGCCAAAATATTGGCGCTTCAGGCCAGTGACGACGATGTCGCTGGTGGCGGCGTCTGCGGGTGCCTGCGCGAACGCGGCGGTGGGCAGGGTGACGGCGGCGGTGCTGGCGATCAGCGCCAGGCGTAGAGCCGATGATGTGCGCATGTTGTTATCCCCTTAAAAAATCGCTGTTCCCAAATGTCCTGCGAAACGGGGACCGGCTGGTATCTTTATATCCGGCGCGGACGTTGCGTCCTGTCGTCGGGGCCGGGCCACGGGGTGCTTGCCTCACCTCTTCTTGAAGGACGAGGCTAGGGCAGGTTACGGATATATTACGTCAAACATCGCGCGTTTAGCGGTGCAAAATTGTGAATCACGCGATGCTACGGCATTAAAATGCTGCCTGTCGTTACGCCTGCGTTTCCTGTCAATCCGCCCGGCGCACTTACAGATATTTCAGCCACCAGATATCCTTGCGGCGCTGCTTCAACTGCGCGAACCAGCGGGTGGGAAAATAAAGCGGCAGGATCAGCAGCGCGACCCAGATCCATACCGTGGACAGGTTATCGACCCCGAATACCTTCCCCTTGGTCGGTCCATAAAGCAGCAGCGCGACATTATAGATCAGCTTGAGCATATAGAGATGCAGGATGTAGAAGAACATCGGCGCGCCGCCCAGCAAGGCCAGCTTGGGCATCACGCCGCTCGCCTCGAACCGCTCGAACAGCGCCAGCAACAGGCATCCCGTGCCGACCGTGGGCATCAGAAACAGCAAGGATGGCGGATATTTGGTCAGCGCCAGAAAGCTCATCACCGTGCGCAATGGCGTTTCCGCGACGAACCACGGCTTATCGCCATAGATATTGGCATAGCGGATCAGCACGAAACCGATAATCAGCCCCAGCCCCAGCATCACCAACCGCCGGATGCGCGGCGCAGGATCGGTCCCGCGCGCAAACCACGGCCCGCACGCATAGCCCAGCAGGATCACGCCGATCCACGGCAGGATCGGATAGGTCGTCTTGACCGCAATACCGCCCATGTCGATCAGCGACCGCTGGTGCAGCACTGCCCACAACGCATAGCCCGGCTCGCCTGCCGTCAGGCGAATGGGGTCGAGCAGATTGTGCAGGCACACGATGCCGAGCCCCACGGCAAATTGCGCCGCACGCGGCAGGTGCAGCAACGCGGCCAGCGCCACCATCGAAATGCCGATCGCCCAGATCACCTGCAACCAGATCGCCGTCGGCGGAAAGGCAGGAGCCTGCGTCGGCCAGGCATAGCCAACGACCGTGAACTCAAGGAAAATGAGGAACAGGCCGCGCTTCAGCAGAAATTCCGACACCTGCCCCTTGCTGTGCGACTGGCCGTACAGCCAGGCGGACAGGCCGGTCAGCGCAACGAAGGTCGGCGCGCAGAATGTCGAGAGCAAGCGGGTGAAGAATAGCCCCGGATCGGTCGTGTTCGCGTCCACCGGGTCAGTCACCTGCAAATGCAGGAAAAATGTCTCGCGCACATGATCGACCAGCATGAACAGCATCACCAGACCGCGCAGCGCGTCGATCGCGATCAATCGCGTGCGCGCCTTTGCGGCGGCGATCGGCGACGCCGCGCCGGGGCTGTAGGCGGTGGGGGGCGCGTTGCCCGCAATGCTGCTCATATCCTCAATCCTTCCCCAATCTCGTCACGCGCCCGCAGGCTTGAAGAGATCCTTGTAGAAACCCGTGGTTTTCACGGTGACGGTGACGGGCGTGTCGCCCTTGTTGCGCCAATACCATCCATGCGTCCCGGCATAGGGTGCCGTAAAACTGCCCTGCGCGCCGGTCATCTCCCGTTCTTCCCAGTAACTGGTGAACTCGCCCTCGGCGGAATTGGTTTTTTCGCCATGCATGTCGACCTTCACTGGCCCGCCTTCGCTTTTCCACGCAAAGACGAAGCTGTCGCCCGCCGCCATATGCGCCTTGATTTCCTGCCCGCTATGGGGTGCCAGGGTGATGGTCATATCGTCCTGCCGCCACGCGGTGGAGCGGGCAATGTCGGCCTTGGTCGGCAGCGCCGCGACCGGCGCGGCGGCAGCTGGCACAGGCGCGTCCGCCTTGGCCGCCACCATGCCGGTCAGCCCCATCGCCGCGCCTGCGCCCGTCGGGTCGATGCCATATTCGGCGGGCAGCACGAACAGCGTCAATATCACCGCCGCCGCGATCGCCGCGCCGCCGGTCGCCTTTGCCAGTGTCGCAGGGGACGGGCTGATCCGGGCCGGCTGTGTCGAAACATTCATATCATGCCCCTTGCGTGAAATAGCCGGCCATCTGATAGCCGATCAGGACGAAGCCAGCGGTCATCAGCGCCGCATTGGCAAGGATGGCGCTGCGCTGGAAATTGCCGCTCATGCGCCACAGGTTCATGAGCAGAAGGATGATGGTCAGCGCCAGCATCTGGCCGATTTCGACCCCGATATTGAAGCTAATGAGATTATATATCATTCCTTCCTTCGCCAGTGTCAACGCCTGCAATTTCGTGGCAAGGCCCAGGCCATGAAAGAAACCGAAGATCAGCACCGCCGCCTTGGGATTGGGCGACATGCCAAACCAGCGGCGAAACCCGTCCAGATTGTCGATCGCCTTGTAGACCACGGACAGCCCGATGATCGCGTCGATCAGATAAGGGTTGGCGCGGATGTCGAACATCACGCCCAGCAGCAAGGTCGTGCTGTGGCCGATCGCGAACAGCGTCACATAGGCCGCGACGTCCTTCAGCCGGTAAAGGAAGAAAATGACCCCCGCCAGAAACAGCAGATGATCGTATCCGGTGAGCATATGTTTGGCCCCCAGATAGATATAGGGGATGATGTTCACCCCCGACGCGCCTTCGATGAACGCCTTGTCATTTTCGTCCACGCCATGCGCGCGCAGCGCCTGCCCGATACAGGCGATCAGCACCGCCAGCGCCAGCAGCGCGACCCGCCGCACACCTTGAGAGGAAAGGGCGGGGAGAGTCGCGCTGCGCATTGTCATGGTCCTTATTTGGCCTGGAAAGTGGCGAAGATTTTCGCCCCGCTCTTGTCGACCAGCGCCACGACCAGCTTTGCGCCCTTGACCGTCTTGAAGCCCGGCGCGGACAATCTGTTGCCGCCTGCGGGCTTCAACACCGCCTCGCTCTTGGCCCCGCCCGCGCTCTGCGTCAGCTTGGCGGTGAAGTCTGCCGCCGTCAGCGGCTCGTCCTCCTCGCTCAGATAGACGTCGACGCCCTTTGGCCCTGCGACCAGCTCCATCATCGTCTCGCCCGACATCTGGACCATGCCGCCATGCTGCGGCTTCATGCTGCCATGGGCGTGCAGCATGGCGGGCGCGGCCATCAGCGCGATGGCCGCGATGCCGGTGCGGAGGAAGGCGATGGTCATGAAATATATCTCCTTGATAAATAATATCATTCTGGCAAGTGCGGCAGGACGAAGGACAGCGAAGCGCGATGTTCCATATGATCGACCTTGGTCTTGTCATCGGCCGGGCCGACATAGATCGCCATCAGCACGTTCAGCCCCTGATTGCGCAAGGTGATGGTCGCGGTCCCGTCCGCCGCCGTCTTGACGGCCGCTTCGTCGGGATCGTTGACATAATCGGTCATCACGATCGCCCCCGCGATTGGCTTGCCCTGATACAGGACGCGCACCTTCATCGGCTTGCCCATCGCCTGGGGTATCGCCGGATCGACCGGCACCATCTGGAGCGTGTGGCCGGGGATCATCGGCAATGGCTTTGTCGGCACCTGTGTCAGGTGAACCGCATATTTCCAATTATGTTCGGCCAGCGTCGCGTTAGGCACTTCGTCGCGGCCCTTATTGTGCCATTCGCCATCGGGCGTCTTGCTCCACAGGCCATAATCCATTGCCGCCGCGATGATCGCGACCGGCTCGTCGCTATCCACCACCGGCACGACGCCCGCCGCACGCAACGCCGTTTTGACCGGCGCGCCATCGGCATCATAGCCCGCGACCGATGTAATCAAAGGCAAGCGCTTGACCGCGTCCAGATCGTCCGCCCCCACGCCATAGACCAGCGCGATCTGCCGGGCGCGCTGCGCAAACCATATGCCATGCGCCCCTGCCGGAACGGCGATGGCCGCCAATGTGGCGGCGGTAACGGCGACAGTCACCAATCGGGCGAACGGCATGGGCGAAACTCCTCGGTCCTGGGATGATCCCTAAGGGTCAAGGCTATGATGACGACACGAACGAATCTTCCGAATACGTCAAATGGGCAGGTTGAAAATATCAAATAGGATGTTCGCCGCGCGTGATATGCTGCGCAGACCCTTTTCGCCTTTTTACCGACCCATTGTCCATCTCGCTGTCGCCAATTGCGGGTCTGCGCGCGCGCCCTATGCTTTGAACACGACCGTCCGCGCGCCGTTCAGGAACACCCGCCCCTGCAAATGATGTTCCACCGCGCTCGCCAGCACCCGCCGTTCGATGTCACGCCCCTTGCGTACCAGATCGTCGGGCGTGTCGGCATGGTTGATCGCTTCCACATCCTGATGGATGATCGGCCCTTCATCCAGGTCGGCGGTCACATAATGGGCCGTTGCGCCGATCATCTTGACCCCGCGCGCATGGGCCTGATGATAGGGCTTGGCTCCCTTGAAGCCGGGCAGGAAGCTGTGGTGGATGTTGATGCACCGGCCTGACAGGAAAGCGGCCAGATCGTCGCTCAATATCTGCATGTACCGCGCCAGCACGATCAGGTCCGCGCCCGTCTCGGTCGCGATCGCCTTGATCTGCGCTTCCTGCGCCGCTTTGGTTTCCTTCGTCACGGGCAGGTGATGGAACGGCACATCGTCGATCAGCGAAATGCTCAGTGCCTCGCGCGGATGGTTGCAGATGACGCCGACCACATCCATGTCCATCTCACCGATCCGCCAGCGATACAGCAGGTCGCCCAGGCAATGATCGAACTTGCTGACCAAGAGCAACACCTTCTGCCGCTCGCTATGGCGGCGCAGGGTCCAGTCCATGCCATGTTTCTGCGCGACATTGGCAAAGGCGGCGCGCAGCCCTGCGACGCTATCGTCCGCTGCCTCAAACTCCACCCGCATGAAGAAACGGTCGTTCAGCCGATCATTATATTGCTGGGCATCGGTGATATTCCCGCCCTGCTGTGCCAGGAATCCGGCGACATCGGCGACCAGTCCGGGCCGGTCGTCGCATTGCAGGGTCAGGGTGCAAATCTCGGTCACAT
Organism: Sphingobium sp. KCTC 72723; assembly: GCF_014280435.1. Taxonomy (NCBI): domain Bacteria; kingdom Pseudomonadati; phylum Pseudomonadota; class Alphaproteobacteria; order Sphingomonadales; family Sphingobiaceae; genus Sphingobium; species Sphingobium sp. KCTC 72723. The sequence goes on from NZ_CP060388.1 coordinate 2,596,612, forward strand.
CGCTTCTCCGCTCGTCCCGCGCCTCATGCTGCCTCCCGCGCCCGTTGCCAAGCCGCAATCGTGCGCTGCGCCCGCCGCGATTTTACCCTCGTCCGCTTTCCCATATTCGCATAAATGACGCAGCCATGACCATCAGCCAGCCCACGCCCCTCGTCATCCTGCCCGGATTGCTCTGCGATTCGCGCATGTTCGCCGCAACCCGCGCGCATTTCGAAGGCACGATCGTGATCGACGGTTTTTATGGCGGGGCGGACCGGATTGCGGCGATGGCGACCTATGCGCTGGACCGGATGCCGCCCCGCGTGGCCTTGCTGGGCCATTCCCTGGGCGCGCGCGTCGCGCTGGAAATCTGGCGGCAGGCGCCCGAACGGGTCGAACGGCTCGCGCTGGTCGATACCGGCGTTCATGCCGTAAAGCCAGGTGAGCAGGACAATCGCTACGCCCTGCGCGACCTTGGCCGGGCGCAGGGCATGGCCGCGCTGGTGGCGCAATGGCTCCCCCCGATGATGGGCGAAACGGCGCTGGCCGACACAGGGTTGATGGCCATCCTCACCGCCATGGCGCAGGACGCAGGCCTCGCCGCCTTCGAAGCACAGACGCAAGCGTTGCTGAACCGCCCCACGCTCGACACGCTGCTGCCGGCCATCACCTGCCCGACCTTCGCGATTGTGGGGGAGGAGGATCGCTGGTCCCCCGTCGCCCAGCATGAAGCGATCGCCGCCGCCATTCCCGGCGCCCAACTGCGCATTGTCGAAGGGGCAGGGCATATGATGCCCGCCGAAGCGCCCGCACCGTTCAACCGCATCATTGCGGAATGGCGGCAAAAAAAATGCCAGTTGCCCAAGAAGGACAACTGGCAATAAGGACGCTGCGCTCTCGGAAAGGGCGGGTTAGAAAGCGTAGCGCATCCCGAAATTGAACTGGCGACCGCTATGGGTCAGCACGTTCAGGCGATTGGTTTCATCCACGAACTGGTCATTCTTGGCGTCGGTCAGGTTGATCGCCTCGATGCTCAGCTTCATCTTCTTGGTGATGTTATAGCTGGCCTGCGCATCGACGTTCAGCGTGCTGTTGGTGCCATTATAGGCATTGCCCTCGGTCCCCGGCACGGCGGTCAGATATTTCGACCGATAGGCTACCGATCCCCGAATCTGGAACTTCTCCGTCTCATAATAAAGCGTCGCGTTGGCGGCATGTTTGGACAGGCCGACCAGCGGCGCGGTGACCGAACTGCTGCCATTGGCGGCGGTCAGATATTCGATGTCGGACTTGACGAACGTATAGTTGGCCAGCACGCCGAAATTGGACAGGATGCCCGGCAGGAAGCTGAAGGGCTGCTGGATATTGACCTCGAACCCTTTAAGGATGCCACCCGACGAATTGACCGGCTGGCTTACGATGAACACGTCGCTCGGCGATGCGGTGGTGCCATCCAGCAGCGACGTGGGCAGGCCCAGGCTGCTATAGGGAACACCCACGCTCAGCGTCTGGACGAAGGTGCCGATATCCTTGCGGAACGCAGCCAGCGCATAGATCGCCCCCTGCGTGGGATACCATTCGATCGACACGTCCAGATTGTTCGACGATGTCGGCTTCAGGTCGGGGTTGCCGGACGAAAAAGTGCGGTTCCCGCCCGAAACATTCAGGTTCCCGCCCGGCGTCAGCGACGCGATGCCAGCGCGGGCCAGCGTCTTGGCAGCGGCGAAGCGGACTTGCAGATCCTGCGTGATGTTGCCGACCAGATTGATCGACGGCAGCCAGCGTTTGTAGCTGCGGTCGGCACTGACCAGATTGATCGCCGTGCCACGGCTGGCATAGCCAGTGGAAAACTGGTCGGTCTTGACATAGCGCAGGCCAACGTCGCCCCGGATTGGCACGCCTGCATCGGCCAGGTTGAACTGCGCCATGCCCCACGCGCCCAGATCCTCTTCCGTCACAGTGATGTAGGATCCGCGCGCCGTCGCATTCTCCACGCCGCCGGTGGCGTAAATCGGGTTGCCGTAGATATTGCCCTGGCTGATGAAGGCATCCAGATTGGGGATCACCCACGCGGTCGGCGTGCCGGTGGGAATGTTCAGCCCTTTGCCGAATCCGTCGAACAGGGTCGTCATGCCCGCCAGTTGGGTGGCGGTCAGCGGCGCGATTACGGTTTCACCCGAAATGCGGCGGCGTTCGGTCGAATCATATTCGAACTTGCGCCAATCCGCCCCGACTTTCAGCTTGACCATGTCGGTGGCTTCCCATTCGACAAAGCCCTTGGCCGTCGTGAAAGCGTTGGTCACAGTCTGCGGCCGAATGCGCACTTCCGACGTGCCGTTGATGAAGCTCCATGTCGACGCATTGGCGACATCCACGCCCGGCGCGATGGTCGGGAAGCGGCTGGTGAAATCGTAACGGAAATTGCCGGTGTTCACCGCGTCGATCGTGACCGTGGTCTGGATCGGGTTGGTAAAGTCGGACCGCGCATAGCCGCCCATAACATTGACCTTCAATCGGTCGCCCAATTGCTGGTCGATCGACCCGTCAATCTGGTAAAATTCGGTCTTGAGGACATCGTAACGCGCCTGCGACCGCATATCGACATTGTCGAACGTGCCGCTGATGATGTTGTTGTCGCCATCGACGGTGCCGTTGCGCACAATCGTCTGCGGTTTGCCGCTGCCCGACCGGCTGAAACTGATCGCCTGCAACTGCGCTTCCTTGCGCGTTCCGTCGAGCCGCGAAAACAGGCCGTCGATCGAAATCAGCGTGCGGTCGGTCGGCTTGAACTGGACCGATCCTGCCGCGCCCAGCCGCTTTTGCGATATGTCATAGCTGACCAGACCGGGAATGCGCGGGTGGAATAGCGCAGTATCGGGATTGGCGTCGTTGATCTGCGCAATCGTCTTGCCCGGCAGAGTCGATGTCGGGGCAAAGCCGCCGTTGAACCCGCCATAGGTCCAGCGGGTAATGTTCGCGCCTTCTTCCTTGATCCGCCGTTCTTCATAGGCAACCGACAGCAATACGCCGAACCGGCCATCGGCGGTCTGCGTCGCGACCAGTCCCGACAGGCGGGGCGTCGTCTTGCCGCTCAGGTCGTTATAGCTGGCGGCGGCGGACAGCACGGCAGTCGGCTTTTTGTAATCGAGCGGACGCGACGTTTGCAGGTCCACGACCCCGCCCAGCGACCCTTCTTCCACATCGGCGGTCGCGGTCTTGCGCACCGACAGGTTGCTGAACAGGTCGGACGAGAAGATGTTGAAATCGAAACCGCGACCGCGATTGACGCCGCCCGAATTGTCGGTGCCCCCGGTCGTGCCGATCGCTTCCATGCCGTTGATGCGGACACGGGTATATTCCGGGCCAAGCCCGCGCACCGTGACGTTGCGGCCTTCACCATTCACCCGGCTGATCGCGACGCCGGGAATGCGCTGAAGCGATTCTGCCAGGTTCAGGTCAGGAAATTCGGCGATGTCCTCTGCCTTGATCGCGTCGATCGAGGCGGTTTCGTTACGCTTGACGTTCAGCGCGCTGTTCAGGCTGGCACGAAATCCGGTGACGACGATGTCCGCGACACCGGTGTCACCTTGGGGCATGGCTTCGGCCTGCGCGGCAGGCGCGTCATTTTGCGCGATCGCCTGCGGTGCCAGCGTCAATGTGGTGATGGCGCTCGAAAGGCCCAGGATCATCTTGGTGCGACGGATGCCGTTCATGGCCTTCTCACTCCCCTAATATGTGCGCGTTGCGCATTTGATGTCCGGCATTGGTTGCCGGATCGGCCCATGATGGATAGCGCCGTAATAGGGCGACATGCCAACCTCAATGTCGCATGGATCAATGCACGACTTGCACTGATGCTGCGGCAAATCCGCCCGTCCTGTATCGATCAAGCCAAGACGGGACTGGATCATGTTGCATTTGGACTTGGACCCGCTTGCCTACTGGCGTTAGCGTCGGACCATCGCCATTCGACCGTCCCGGCAGATGGGCGGCCCTTTAAGGAGAGCCTGACTTGACCCGCGCCGCCGCCATTTCCGCCGCCCCCGTCGCCGGTGCGTCCCGTCCTACCCATGTCCGTTACAGGATCATCGCGCTGATCTTCCTGATCACGTCGATCAACTATGCCGATCGCGCGACCTTTTCGATCGCGGGCAACGCAGCGTCGGGGGAACTGGGCATCTCGCCGGTGCAGACCGGCTTCATCCTGTCCGCCTTCGCCTGGGCCTATGTATTGGGACAGATACCGGGCGGCGCTCTACTCGACAGGTTCGGCACCAAACGCATCTATGCCGGCGCCATTGCACTCTGGTCGATCTTCACCGCGATGCAGGGCACGGTCGGGCTGATCGCGGGCCTGCCGGTCGTGGCGACGCTGTTTGCGATGCGCTTCATGGTCGGTTTCGCCGAATCTCCATCCTTCCCCGGCAACGCCCGGCTGGTCGCGGCCTGGTTTCCGGGTGCGGAGCGTGGCACGGCATCGGCCATCTTCAACAGCGCGCAATATTTCTCGCTCGTCGCCTTTGCGCCCCTGATGGGCTGGCTGGTCCACAGCTTCGGCTGGCGCGCTGTCTTCTGGGTCATGGGTGCGCTGGGTCTGGTCGCGACTGCCTTGTTCCTGCGCTATATCCACAGCCCTGCGCGCCACCCGTCGATCAACGCGGCGGAACTGGCCTATATCGAGGCTGGCGGCGGCCTCATCCATATGGAGGATAGCGCAGCCCAATCCGCCCGCGCGCCCAGCTTCACCTGGGTCAATATCCGGCAATTGCTGGCCAACCGCATGATGATCGGCATCTATCTTGGCCAATATTGCATCAATGTGCTGACCTATTTCTTCGTCACATGGTTCCCCATCTATCTGGTCAAGGAACGCGGCTTGAACATCATGGAGGCCGGGTTCGCCGCTGCCATCCCGGCGATGTGCGGTTTCATCGGCGGTCTGGTGGGTGGCTATGGCTCCGACCTCATCCTGCGCCGCACCGGATCGCTCGATCTGGCGCGCAAGACGCCTCTGGTCGCCGGAATGCTGCTCGCCACGCTCATCATCGCCTGCGTCTGGGCGGACTCCGAAGCCCTGGTCATCACCTTCATGGCGCTGGCTTTCTTCGGCAAGGGCGTCGCTTCGCTCGGCTGGGCGATCATGGCCGATGTCGCCCCAAAGCAGCTTGCCGGGCTGTCGGGCGGCGTATTCAACATGTTCGGCAATATCGCCGGGATCGTGACGCCGATCGTCGTCGGCTTCATCGTCGCGGCGACCGGGTCGTTCGATTGGGCGCTGATCTTCGTGGGCGCGCATTGCCTGCTCACCATCTTCGCCTTTCTGGTGATCGTCGGCCCGATCCGCAGGCTGGAGCTGGCCTGATGCGCATCGACCGCCGCGCCTTCGTCGCGGGGGCCGCTGCCCTCGCGCTGCCCGCCCACGCCCGCACCCGCGCAACCCTCGTCGCCAGCACGCCGATGCTTGCCCCGCGCTGGGCCGTGCTGCAACGGCAATTGCTCGCCGCCAATGAAGCGGCCTGCGTCGATTTCTACGCCAAATATGTCGACCGGCGCGACCGGCTGCGCGTGTTCGAACGGTGGGGTGCGAATGATGGCCCCGATGACGCAGCCGAAGCGACGAACGACTGGTTCCTGCTCCACGCACTGGGCGGGGGCGACCGCATCCGCACCTTGGCGGCGCAATTTTGGGAAGGCCATCTGCGCCAGTTCGCCGCCGCCCGCACCACCGACGTGCCGATCGCGCGGCACGGCATGTATCACCGCGAATTTCCCGTCCAGATGGACTGGCAGCATAATGCGGAGGGGCTGACCAGCTTCAACGTCATGGGCCTGTCCATGCCGCGCGACGCCGGGCTGCGCACCCGCACCGCCCGTTACGCCGATTTCTACACCGGGCGCGATGCCTCAGCGCCCAATTATGATCCGAAACTGCGCATGATGCGCAGCATGATGAATGGCAGCCGGGGACCGATGCTGCGCCCCGCAACCCCGCTCGACTGGGCAGGCGACCCGTTCGATCCCACCCCCTTCCACATGGAACATGGCGAAACCAACTACAGGCAAACGCTCGACCATTATGCCGAATATGGTGATGTGGTCGGCGAAAATCCGCTGAACCTCCAATCCACGACTTTGGGCCTCAACGCCTATGCGTTGGGCGGCGGCGAACGGTTCCGCCGCTGGGCGCTTGACTATCTCGACGCCTGGGTTGATCGCGCCGCCCGCAACGAGGACATCCTGCCTAGCCATGTGCGCCCCGACGGAACGGTGGGCAAGGACTGGTGGACCGGCGTCTATGGCTGGGGCTTTTCCCCCCGCGTGCCGCAAACCGGCGTGCGGGAAGATCGCAACCGCGTCCCCCGCTCGATCACCGCTTTCATGGGCGCGCTGCTGATGAGCGGCGACCAGCGCTATATCGACCTGTGGCGACGCCAGACCGCGCGGATCAACGCCGCCGCCCGTACCATCGACGGCGTGTCCCACGCGCCGACCATGTATGGCGCGGACGGCTGGTATGGCTGGAAAGCCGGACCCTACCGCACCAACGGCTTTGAAATCTGGTATATGTCGCAGCGCACCGAGGACCGCGCCGCCGCTGGCGACCACCCATGGATCGGCTTTCTGGAAGGCCGCGACCCCTCTTATGCCGAACGCGCGATCGAAGCCGACCTAAAGCGCGTGGCCGACCGTGTCGCCCTGCGCGAAAGCGACACCACCACGCCGCAGACTCGCCTCGCCGACTGGCCGATCGGCATCAACCCGGCCAGCGTCACCAGCCTCGTCCAGTTGATGACTGGCGGCCTGCACATCGCCCGCCCGCCCTGGTCGAAAACCTCGCCACCACAAGGGGGCGTGCCGCTCCATTGCCGCCTGCGCTATTTCGATCCCGCCGCCCGCCGCGCCGGTGTGCCGCCGCACGTCGCGGCGCTGGTCCACAGCCTGTCGGACACTGCGACGGCGGTGACACTGGTCAACCTCGACCCCAAAAATGCGCGCAGTCTGATCGTGCAGGGCGGTGCCTATGGCGAACATCGCATCGACAGCGTGACGATGAACGGACGCACCGTTGCGGCTGGTGGACGAGACGTGACCGTGCGGCTGGAACCGGGCTGCGGCGTGCGCCTGACACTGGCGATGACACGCTATGCCCTGCGCCCGACGCTCAGCTTCCCGTGGGACCGGGCCTAACCACCCGGCTTGATATAGGGCGCAACCGCGAACAACAGCCGTTCCTCCCGGCGCGGATCATCCATCACGCGCACGTTGCGGTCGAAAATCATCGTGGGCCGCTGCGTCAGTTCAAACTGCGGCCAGCGCGGCAGCGCCCCGCCATTGGGATCGCCCGTCCGGGCCAGCGCGATGAAAGCATCCGCCATCATCCCCGCCAGCCGCCGTGCATCGGCGCTCACCCCCGTCCGCGCGCCCGGCGCATCGACATTGTCGAACATCAGCGGAATGTCGAGCGTGTGGAACGCCCCCAATATCCCGCCCGCGTCGGGGCAGGGGAAATCCAGCTGATACATCCATGTCGGCGCACCGATCCGCGCCCGTTCTTCCGCCTGGATCAGATGCCCCGGCCAGGACCGCCCGGCAGTCGAAGCCGCCAGCAAAATCTGCCCCGGCGTCCGGTCGGGATATAACTGGCGATAGCGCGCAATGACATGATCGGGGGCGAGATCCTTGACCATCTGCCGCGCCAGCCGGTCGGGCAGATTGTCCCATGTCGTGTCCCCCGCGCGCAGCGTCTTTTCGATCCACAGTGCGGTTTCGTCATGGGTATTGCCGATGATCAGCGGAATATGTGCCGCCTCACGCGGCGCGTCCGGCACGAACGGGTGCCGGGTCAGCACATGATGATCGAGCGTCGAGGTAAAGCTGATTTCGCCTTTGCCCTCCAGCGGATCGACCATCGCCATCGCCGCGACCAGCCGCTCGACCGGCAGGCGGGCCAGCGCCGCCACATCCGCCGCGCCCGCTTTGCCCATCCATGCCTTGGCCCGCGCCGTGGCATGGTTCGGTCCGGCGGCGGTGACATGCTGCCCGCTCATCGTCGCGGCGGCATGGAACAGGGGCCGCGCCTCCGCCATCGCCATCAGCGTCACGACCTTCGCCCCGCCGCCAGACTGGCCGAAAATCATCACCCGCCCCGGATCGCCCCCGAAGCCCGCAATATTGTCGCGCACCCATTGCAACGCCAATATGATGTCCAGATTGCCGACATTGCCCGATTCCGCCGGACCGCCCAATTGCGCCAGATAGGCATAGCCCAGCGCCGCCAGCCGGTGATTGAGCGTCACCACCACCACATCGCCCCGCCGCACCAAATTGCCGCCATCATAAAGCGGGTCGCTGCCCGACCCATGGGCGTGCGCCCCGCCGTGCAGATAGACCATGACCGGCCGCTGCCCCTTGTCCAGCGCGGGCGTCCAGACATTGAGGAACAGGCAATCTTCCGACGTCGGCTCGGTGACGTTGGTCTGCGGCGCAGCGGGACCATAGTGCGTAGCATCGACAATGCCCGGCCATGGCTCTGGCGCTAACGCCCGCTGGAACCGGCGCGGCGCGGTGTCCGCGCCATAACGGATGCCGCGAAACGCCAGTACCCCTCGCTCGATCGTCCCGCGCACTCGCCCATATTGCGTCGTCGCAACGGGGCTGACGGGCGCACGCGCGGCAACGACCAGCGGCGCAGCGGCCAGCCCGCCGATCAGCGCGCGCCGGTCGATCCCGCTCATCCGGTCGCTTCCGCACATAGCTGCCGCATCGCGGGCAGCGCCGGATTATGATTGTCGCGCCGCCACGCCATATGCAGCTCGACCGGCTTGTCGATCGGCGTCATCAGGCGGCGAAACTGCACGTCCATCATATGCAGCCCGGTCGCGCTTTCCGGCACGATCGCGGCGGCAAGTCCCGCATGGACCAGTCCCAGCATCGAATGGATCTGCGTCACATGCTGGACATAGAGCGGCGCGACCTGCGCCTCGTCGAACAGGCGCACCAGCATGTTGTGAAAATAACTCGCCCCCTGCCGCGAATACATGATCAGCGGCTGGCCATCGAAATCGGCGAGTTCCAGCGCCGCCTTGGACTGGCGCGCATCGCCCGGCGGCAGGGCGACGAACAAAGGTTCGTGCAGCACGCAACTCGTTTCGAACTCATGCCGGTCGATCGGCGGGCGGACGAAACCTATGTCGATCAGCCCGGTGAGCAACGCATCGACCTGCTCGCTCGACACCATCTCGCGCAATTCCAGCTCGATATTGGGCAGCGCCGCGCGGGCCTGCGCCACGATGCGCGGCACGACATTATAGCCCGATACCGCCGTGAAGCCGAGAGCCACTCGCCCCGCATCGCCCTTCGCCACGCGCCGCGCGGAAAGGGCGGCGCTGTCGGACAGGCGCACGATCCGCCGCGCCTCGATCAGGAACACGCTGCCCGCAGGCGTCAGGCTGACCTGCCGGCTGGTGCGTTCCAACAACTGCACGTCCAATATGCGTTCGAGCAGCTGTATCTGCCGGCTGAGCGGCGATTGCGTCATGTTGAGGCGCTGCGCCGCGCGGCCGAAATGCAATTCTTCGGCCGCAGCGACGAAGCAGCGGAGCTGGCTGAGTTCGAACATCATCACAGACTAGCCCCGCCCAGCGACCAAGTCACGCGGCGGCCGACAGCGCCCCCGGCGACACTGCCTCGATCAACATCCGCAATTCGGCTTCCTCTGCCGCCGACAGGTCGGTCAGCGGCGACCGCACCGGCCCGGCATCCCGCCCGATGATCCGCATCCCCGCCTTGACGATCGACACCGCATAGCCGTTGCCGCGATTGCGCAGCGCGATATAGGGCAGCACGAACCGGCGCAGCCCGTCCATCACATGCGCATGATCGCCCGCACGGACGGCCTTGTAAAAGGCCAGCGCCCATTCCGGCATGAAATTGAAGATCGCCGACGAATAGGTGGTGACGCCCATGGTCAGATAGGGGGTGGCGAATGTTTCCGCCGTCGGCAGCCCGCCAATATAGGTCAGCCGGTCGCCCATCCGCGCATAGATGCGGGTCATCAGTTCGATGTCGCCCACGCCATCCTTGAAACCGACCAGATTGGCATTGCGCTCACACAAGCGCGCCAGCGTCTCATCATTGATGACGGCATTGTCGCGATTATAGACGATGACGCCCAAACCCGTGGAGCGGCACACTGCCTCGATATGGACGGCCAGCCCTTCCTGCTTGGCGTGCATCAGATAGGGGGGCAGCAGCAGCAATCCGTCCGCGCCCGCCTTCTCCGCGTCGCGCGCGATGCCGGTGGCGATCGCCGTGCCATATCCGCAACCCGAAATAACCGGGGTCTTGCCGCCGCCTTCCGCGACCGCCGCTGCCACGACCGTTGCAACTTCGGCGGGCGTCAGCGAAAAAAATTCGCCCGTGCCACCCGCTGCAAACAGGCCAGTCAGTTCATGATCCAGCATCCATGCACAATGTTCGCGATACGGCCCTTCCTCAAATGCGCCATCGGCATCGAAATGGGTGACCGGAAAGGACAACAGCCCTTCGCCCAGATGGCGGGCCATGTCGGTGGGGCTGTAATGGCTCATATACGCTAAACTCCTCTCCACGGCGGGATGCTCCACGTCCGTGCTTGATGAGAGGGAATAGGCGGTCAGGGGGTCATGCGTCCAAACCAAAGACGCGCACGATCAATGCAAGAGCTGGCATGATCGTCGTCGCGCAGCCGTTTGCCGGAGACGGCATGATCCACCGTGCAGGCCGTGCGTTGCGGACCAGAATGCTGATTCGGACCCGGCGACCCCCTGCGATATTGCCATGGCGACGCATCCCCGATAACGCACACTCTATGTCCATCTCGCTGTCTACTTTGCGACTACGTCTGGGTGCGATGCTTTGCATCCTGCTGGTTATGTTGTTCGCCGGGATGGGCCTGTCGCGCACGATGGACGGCATCCAGCATGAAGCGGGCGCGACGCAGCGCCACGCGCATATGCTGTTCAGCGGACTGACTGCCGAAGAAGCCCATGATGCCCAGCATGACAGAGCGGAAGTCGAGGATCAGGATCGGTCGAACCGTCTGCCCGATGGTCATCATCACCATCATGGTGACGGCGGCGCGGGCGTCATCCTGTTGGCGCAGGCAGGCTTGATGGCCCCCCTGTTCGATAGTGCGCGCCATGGCCTGCCGCAGGAACGTGGCGGGCTGGGTTCTGCCGTGCGCGGACCCGAACGTCCGCCCAGGGCGATGACCGACAGCGTCTGAACCTGCGCCGCGACACGGCGTGGGATGATCCACGCCCTGTTGCGAAAGCCTGTTTTCCATGTTTGCATTTGTTCGTCCGCGCGGATTGTCGCGCCTTGGCGACGCGCTGGCCATCGGTGCGCTGCTATGCTTGTTGCCCGTCCCGTCCGTCCATGCGCAGGTTCTGACGCTGGCCGATGCCCTGTCGCGGGTCGCGGCGGCGGACCCCGCCCTTGCCGTTATCGCTGCCCAGCGCGCTGCGGCCGACGCCTCCATCCGACAAGCCGATATCAAGCCGCAGGATGTCGTCACCGTCGATGTCGAGGATTTTGCCCGCTCCGGCGGCTACACCCCGGTCGCCAGTTCGCAGACCACCGCCTGGTATGAGCGCACCTGGGAACGCGGCGGCAAGCGAGAAGCACGGGTCGGCGCGGCCCGCTCCGAACGCGATGTCACGCAACAACGCGGTCGCCTGCGCCAGCTCGACATGCTGGCCCAGGCGCAGGCGGCCTGGGTCGAAGCATTGGCAGCGGACGCGGAAATCCCCGTCGCGCAGGAACGTCTGGCACAGGCCCAGCGGCTGGAACGGGAAGTCGCGCGTCGCGTCAACCGCGCGCTCGACCCGTTGTTCGCGCTGGAACGCGCCCGAACCGCCGTGGCGCTGGCGCGCATTGCCCATGAACAAGCGATCGAAAAGGCACGGATCGCACGGGCAACGCTGGGCGCATGGTGGGGTGCGGACGCCGACTTCCGCCTCGACACCAGCGGCTTTTCCCGCATTTCCGCCGATCCTTTGGCGAACGCCCAACCGATCGACATTGTCCTGCTGGACGCTGAACGCGATGCCGCAGCGGCACGGGCGCGCCTCGCCGACGCCAACAGCGCTACCGATCCCACGCTGCGCGCTGGCCTGCGCCATTATGGGCAGGGCAATGACGTCAGCATCGTCGTCGGCGGATCAATCCCGCTCGGTGGGCGTCAGGCGCAGCGCGGTAACGTCGAGCGGGCCGAAGCGGAACGGCGCATGGCCGAAGCGGAAATCGCCGTGTTGAAGGTCCAGACCAAGCGCGACATGGACCGCATCCTGGCGCAACGTGCCGCTATCCTCTCCGAAATCAAACGCATCGACAGTGCGGTGCTGCCCAGCGCCGAACGTGCGGTAGTGCTGGTGCGCGACGGCTATAATCGCGGCGGCACGGCCTTTACCTTCCTCGAAGTGGCGCAGGCGCAACAGGCGATGATCGACGCCTATGAACGCCGCATCCAGTTGCTGCGCACCTATCATCTCGACGGCGCACGGCTCGACCGGCTGACCGGCCGCCACGCCTTCCTTCTTTCCAGCGCGGAGTGAATCCGATGTCCCCTTTGCTTAAAATGGCAAGCCTGCTGCTTGTCCCAACCTTGCTCGCCGGTTGCAACGAAGCCCCTGCCGAACAGGAGGCGCATGGCGCAGCGGAAGCCGAATTCGAACGCGGCCCTCATCGCGGGCGCATGTTGCGCGACGGCAATTTCGTCGTCGAAGTCACCATTTTCGAGGATGGCGTCGAACCGGAATTTCACCTCTACGCCTATCGCGATGACAAGCCGGTGCGGCCGCAGGATGTGCAGATCGCGGTCGAACTGACCCGCCTGGGCGGCCGGGTCGACCGCTTCGCCTTCACCCCGCAGGACGATTATCTGCGCGGCGGCGGCGTGGTGCGCGAACCCCATAGTTTCGACGTAAAGGTCCGCGCTACGGAAGTCGGACGCACCCACAATTGGGCCTATGCATCCTATGAAGGGCGCACGAACATTACCGCCGACGCGGCCCGTGCCGGTGGCGTGCGGTCCGAACGCGCCGGGCCTGCTACCATCGCCGAATTGATCGACATGTCAGGCCGCATCGAAATCACGCCGGAGGGGAAGGCTGACGTGCGCGCCCGCCTGCCCGGCGTGATCCTGTCCATGCAGGGCGAACTGGGCCAGCAGGTGCGCCGGGGTCAAGTGTTGCTGCGCGTGGAATCCAGCCACTCGCTCCAGACCTACATTGTCACTGCGCCGATCAGCGGCACGATCGTGGAAAAGAACGCTAATATCGGCGATGTGACGGGCGACCGCGCTTTGTTCGTGATTGCCGATCCGACCCAGTTGCACGCCGAATTTTTCGTCTATCCCCGCGACGCTGAGCGCGTGAAGGTGGGACAGGCGGTGTCCCTGCGCAGCCTGTCGGGCGAAGCGAAGCTGACCGGAACGGTCGAAGCGATCCTGCCCACCGCCGACCTCGCCAGCCAGACGGTGCTGGCCCATGTTCATCTGCCTCCGTCCGCTGCGAACCAGTTTCGCCCCGGCATGGGCATAGAAGGCGCCTTCTCCATCACACAAACGCAGGTGCCTCTGGCGGTACGCACCAAGGCGATCCAGCGCTTCCGCGATTTCGATGTCGTTTATGCCAGGGTCGGCAACAGCTATGAAGTGCGGATGCTGGAACTGGGACGACGCACCCCGGAATGGACGCAGGTATTGGGCGGTCTGGAACCGGGAACCGACTATGTGACCGATGGCGCTTTCCTGATCCGCGCGGACATCGACAAGGCAGGGGCCAGCCATGACCATTGATGCCATAGCCACCACCCGCCCGGCCCTGCTGGAACGCATGGTCGCCGCCGCCATCCGCTTTCGCTGGACGGTGCTGGCCATAGTGCTGCTGCTCTGCGCCATCGGCATATGGAGTTTTCAGCGCCTGCCGATCGACGCCACGCCCGACATCACCAATGTTCAGGTGCAGATCAACAGCGAAGCGGTGGGCTTTTCGCCGCTGGAGGCGGAACAGCGCGTCACCTTCCCCGTCGAAACCGCCATCGCCGGGCTGCCGGGGCTGGAATATACGCGCTCTCTGTCACGCTACGGCCTGTCGCAAGTGACCGCCGTATTCGCCGACGGCACCGACATCTATTTCGCGCGCCAGTTGATCAACGAACGGCTGCAAACCGCACGGTCGCAACTGCCGCCTGGCGTGGAACCGGAAATGGGTCCGATCGCCACGGGGCTGGGCGAAATCTTCATGTACACGCTGGAGGCCCGGCCCGGCGCGCGCAAGCCCGATGGCACTCCCTATAATGCGGAAGATCTGCGCACCTTGCAGGACTGGGTGATCCGCCCGCAATTGCACAACACGCCGGGCGTGACCGAAGTCAACAGCATCGGCGGGTTTGAGCGGCAATATCATGTCACGCCGCTGCCGGACCGCATGGCCGCCTACGGCCTCGCCCTCGATGATGTGGTGCAGGCGCTGGGGCGCAACAATGCCAATGTCGGCGCGGGCTATGTCGAACGCTATGGCGAACAATATCTCGTCCGCGTTCCCGGTCAGGCCAGTGGCATCGACGATCTGAAATCCATCATCGTCACCAATCGCGGCGGCGTGCCGATCCGCATCACTGATGTTGCCGATGTTGGCATGGGCGAAGAATTGCGCACCGGCGCTGCGACGGAAAATGGTGAGGAAGTGGTGCTTGGCACCGTCGTCATGCTGGCGGGAGGAAACAGCCGGATCGTCGCGCGCGCCGCTGCGCAGCGGCTGGAACAGGCTGCCAAGGCCTTGCCCGCAGGGGTGGAGGCAGTCGCAATCTATGACCGCACCGACCTGGTCGAACGGGCAATCTGGACGGTGGAGAAAAATCTGCTCGAAGGGGCATTGCTGGTCATCGTCGTCCTGTTCCTGCTGCTGGGCAATGTCCGCGCTGCCCTCATTACGGCGGCGGTCATTCCCATCGCCATGTTGATGACGATCACGGGCATGGTGCAGGCCGGGGTATCGGGCAATCTCATGAGCCTTGGCGCGCTCGACTTCGGCCTGATAGTCGATGGGGCCGTCATCATCGTGGAAAATTGCCTGCGCCGCTTTGCGGAGGCGCAGCATGGGCTGGGCCGTCTGCTCGACCGGCAGGAACGCTTCTCGCTCGCCGCATCCGCGACATCGGAAGTCATCCGCCCGTCACTGTTCGGTATCCTCATCATCGCGCTGGTCTATGTGCCGATCTTCGCGCTGACCGGGGTTGAGGGCAAGATGTTCCATCCCATGGCGATTACCGTCGTCATGGCCCTGACCGCCGCCCTTATCCTCTCGCTCAGTTTCGTTCCTGCCGCGATCGCCCTGTTCGTCACGGGCAAGGTGGAGGAAAAGGAAAGCCGCCTCATGCTCTGGGCGCGGCAGGCTTATGAACCGGCGCTCGACAAGGCGCTAAGCCTGCGCAAGGCCTTTGTGGGGGGGGCGGTCATACTGGTCTTCATCGCCGGGATCGCTGCCAGTCGGATGGGTTCTGAATTCGTGCCGAACCTGGACGAAGGGGATATCGCCATGCACGCGCTGCGCATCCCCGGCACCAGCCTGACCCAGGCGATCGGGATGCAACGCACGGTCGAAGCGCGGCTGAAGCGCTTCGCCGAAGTCGAACGGGTCGTGTCGAAAATCGGTACGGCGGAAGTTGCGACCGATCCAATGCCGCCATCGGTGGCGGACACCTTCATCATGCTCAAGGATCGTGCCGACTGGCCCGATCCGCGCAAGCCGCGCACAACATTGGTGGCGCAGATGCAGGAAGCGGTGGAGCAAATCCCCGGCAATAATTATGAGTTTACCCAGCCGATCCAGATGCGCTTCAACGAATTGCTGTCAGGCGTCCGCGC